>DATAHJ010000336.1:0-5224 GCA_036263275.1 Fibrobacteria bacterium
CGTTGCTAAGGACGGCGTGGGCATTCGCTTGGGAGACCAGCATGACCAACGATCCCAGCCGTGCCTGAAGCGAGGAGAAACCGAGCCCCGACAGGATCACGAACACCATCCAGGCCAAGGTGGCGTGCAGGGCGACCTGAACAATATGGACTGGTAGCGGGTTCAGTCCGAACGTCCTTTGCGAGAGCAGAAGGAAAGCGGATTCCAGCGGCCTATAGAAGGCAAAGTGATTCTCGGGGGGGTTCCCGAAGAGGAAGCTCCCTGCGGAGACGTGGGGCGTGAGATCGAAAACGACCTGATAGTCGTCCATGAAGTAAAACCCGTGCAAGCCGGCGGCATAGACGACGAGGCCTGTGGCCGCGAGAACGACGAACCAAGCCAAGGAGGATTTCCGCATGGGGCGCTCCCGTGATATAGGTCACCGAATGTACAACACGCGCGCTGGGAATGCCGGGGCATTCGGCATTTCCAGCAAGGAATCCGCCCTTCCTAGCTATCTTTCGCCCTCCATGCAACTCCGTCTTTACAACACCGCCGCGAAGGCCAAGCAGCCGTTCGAACCCGCCACGCCGGGAGTCGTCCGCATGTACTGTTGCGGCCCGACGGTGTACCACTTCGCGCACATCGGCAACCTGCGGACGTACGTGTTCGAGGATCTCTTGCGCCGCGCGCTCGAGGCCTGCGACTACACGGTCAAGCACGTCGTCAACATCACCGACGTGGGCCATCTCACCTCCGACGCCGACAGCGGCGAGGACAAGATGGAGAAGGGCGCCCGACGCGAGGGCAAGACGGTGTGGGACATCGCCGACTATTACGCGCAGGCCTTCTTCAAGGACTGGAAGGCGCTGAACATCCTCGAGCCCACGGCGTGGCCCAAGGCCACCGGGCATATTCCCGAGCAGATCGCGCTGATCCAGGAGCTGGAGAAGAAGGGCTACACCTACGAAGTCCCCGGCGACGGCATTTACTTCGACACCGCGAAGTTCCCCCGCTACCCCGACTTCGCGGGTCTCGACATCGAGGGCATGCAGGCGGGCGCGCGCGTGGCGATGAACGAGGGCAAGCGCGGGCCCACCGATTTCGCGCTCTGGAAGTTCTCGCCCAAGCACGAGCAACGCGCGATGGAGTGGGATTCTCCGTGGGGCAAGGGTTTTCCGGGATGGCACGTTGAGTGCTCCGCGATGGCCATGAAATTGCTGGGCGAGACGCTCGACATCCATTGCGGCGGCACGGACCACATCCGCGTGCACCATACCAACGAGATCGCGCAGTCGGAGTGCGCCACGGGCAAGCCCTTCGCACGCTTCTGGATCCACGGCGGCTGGCTGCTCGAGGCTCCGGACGAGCAGGGCAAGGGCGGCAAGATGTCGAAGTCGGCGGGCGAATTCGTCACGCTCGACGTGCTGATCCGCCAAGGGTATTCCGCGATGGATTACCGTTACTTCTGCCTCACCGCGCACTATCGCAACTATCTCAACTTCAGCTACCAGGGCCTCGACACCGCGCGGGATTCGCTGCGCAACCTGCGCAAGCGGACCGATCCCTTGGTCGGCCAGGCGACCCCGCTGCGCTCCGAGCGTGCGGCGGAGTGGAAGGCGCGCTTCCTCGAATCGGTCGGCGACGACCTCAATGTTCCGCAAGCGCTCGGCGTGATGAACCTCATGCTCAAGGATCCCGACCTGATGGAGGGCGAGAAGGCCGGCCTCGTGGCCGCCTACGACAAGATCCTGGGCCTGCGCCTGACGGAGGCCTCCGAAGTCGTCCCGACCGCGGAACTCCCCGACGAGCTGGTTCCGCTCCTTGCCGAACGCCTGGAAGCCCGCAAGGCCAAGGACTGGGCTCGTAGCGACGCGATCCGCGACGCCTTCAAGGCGAAGGGTTTCGCCCTGAAGGACAACCCCGATGGCACGGTGGGTTGGACAACGCTCTAGGCCGAAACCTGTAAAACGGGCGAATTATCGCCCTCGAAGAGGCCCACCCCCTGCTTTGACGGTTTCCTAATCGGCCATTCCCTGCTACCTTTCCCCTCATGCCCACTCTTTCTGAAACCGCGCGCAGGGTCCAAAATCGCGAAATTTCGGCCGAAAAGACGGTCGAAGAAGCCTTGGGACGAATCGACGCGGCGAAGGGCCTGAACGCCTACATCTCCATTCTGCCCGAGTTCGCCTTGGAGCGTGCCCGCGCGGTGGACGCCCGCGTCGCCGCCGGCGAGAAGGTGGGACCGCTGGCAGGCGTGCCGGTCGCGGTCAAGGACAACATCGTGGTCGCCGCCGGCAAGACCACTTGCGGCTCGCGCATCCTCGAGAACTTCCATTCGCCCTATGACGCGACCGTGGTCGCGAGGCTGCTCGCCGCGGGCGCGATCCCCGTGGGCAAGACCAATCTTGATGAATTCGCGATGGGCTCCACTTCGGAGACCAGCGCCTTCGGTCCGCCCGTGAATCCGCTCGATGCTTCGCTCACCCCCGGCGGCTCGTCGGGCGGCTCGGCCGTGGCCGTGGCCTCCGGCACGGTGCCGGTCTCGCTCGGCTCCGACACGGGCGGTTCCATCCGCCAGCCCGCCGCGTGCTGCGGCATCGTGGGGCTCAAGCCCACCTACGGGCGCGTCTCGCGCTACGGCCTCGTGGCCTACGCGTCGTCGCTCGACCAGGTGGGCCCTTTCGCGAACAATGTGGCCGACGCGGCGCTGCTGCTCAACGCCATCGCGGGCTACGACGCCCGCGACAACACCTCGTCGAACCGCGCCGCGGAGGACTTCACGTCGCAGCTCGGCGGCGGCCTCAAGGGCAAGGTCATCGGCGTGCCGAAGGAAGCCTTCGGCGAAGGCCTGCACGCCGGCGTCGAGTCTTCCGTGCGCGCCGCGCTCGCGGCGTGCGAGCGCGAGGGCGCCAAGCTCGTCGAGATCGACCTGCCCGCGCTCAGGTTCGCCGTCGCGGCCTACTACGTGATCGCCACCGCCGAGGCCTCGGCGAACCTCTCGCGCTACGACGGCGTGCGCTACACGCGCCGCGCCAAGGACCCGAAGAACCTCTACGAGCTGTACGCCAAGAGCCGCTCCGAGGGGTTCGGCGCCGAGGTGAAGAAGCGCATCCTGCTCGGCACCTACGTGCTTTCGTCCGGCTTCTACGATGCCTATTACATGCAGGCGCAAAAGGCGCGGCGCGTCATCACCGACGACTTCGCCAAGGCCTTCTTGGGGTGTGACGTGATCGCGATGCCCACCATGCCCGCGCCGCCGCCCAAGGTCGGCGACGTGTTCAAGGACCCGATGGCCATCTACCTGCAGGACATCTACACCGTGGGCGTGAACCTCGCGGGCCTGCCCGCGATCTCGCTGCCCGTCGCGCCGGCCGCCGGCGCGCCCGTGGGCCTGCAGCTCGTGGGCCGCGCCTTCGCGGAGACCGAGCTGTTCCAGGTCGCGGCGGGTGCCGAGAGGGCAGTGGGGTGATGTCGATGGGTTCCCGGTTTGGGATTCTTCGGCGTCTTTTCGCTGGAGGGTTTGGGAGAACGCGTTTCGTCCTCCAAACCCGAACCCTCCGAAGGGCCGCCAACAAAGAATCCCAAACCGGCATCGCATTGACCGCAGCCGCATTCCTCCTTGCCGCCTGCGCCCCGCCTGGCCCGCGTCCCGCGTATTCGCGCGACCAAGGCACTTGGGTCGAGGCGCAACCTCCCGGCTATTCATGGACGACCCCCGATGACCTCGGTCGTCCTTCAGGCGAAGTCAGCGACCTGCGCCGCGTGGCGGAGTCCTACCTCGGCGTGCGCTATCGGTGGGCGGGATCGAGCCGCAAGGGAATGGACTGCTCCGGATTCGTCGGCAAGGTTTTCGACGAGGCCTACCAGCTCCAGCTTCCGCGCAGTTCCTCCGCGATGGAGCGCTACGGGAAGAAGGTCGAGAAGGAAGACCTCCAGCCCGGCGACCTCGTGTTCTTCAAGCGCGTGCGCGTCGACCATGTGGGCATCTACATGGGCGACGGCTACTTCATCCATTCGCAAAGCGGCATCGGGGTGACGTACACGAAGCTGGAGTCGGCGTATTTCTCGACCCACTACGCGGGCGCGAAGCGCATCCTCAACTAGCAGCTTATCTTTCCACGCATGAAGTTTGCCTATCAGGGCGTCCCCGGCGCATACAGCGAGCAGGCCGGCCGGGACCTGTTCGGCAAGGCCGCGCGCGCCGTACCGTGCGAGAGCTTCGAGGCGGTGTTCGACGCCGTGGCGAAGCGCAAGGTCGACCGCGGCGTGATTCCCGTCGAGAATTCGCTCGGCGGAAGCATTCACCTGAACTACGATCTTCTCGCCCGTCACGCGCTGACCATCACGCGCGAGACGTACGTCCGCGTGGAGCACGCGCTGATGGCCTTGCCGGGCACGCGCCTCTCCGGACTGCGCGCGGTGCTTTCGCATCCGCAGGCGCTCGCCCAGTGCAGTGATTTCTTCACCGCGCATCCCAATGCGAAGGCGGTGCCCTGGTATGACACCGCGGGCGCGGCGCGCTCGCTCGCCGAGGACGCGACGGAGAAAGCTCCGGCCACCATTCCTTGCAGCCTGGATGAAGTCGCCGTGATCGCCAGCGAGGATGCGGCGAAGATTTACGGCCTCAAGATCCTGAAGCGTCGCCTCCAGAACCGTCGCGACAACTACACGCGCTTCCTCTGCATCTCGCGCAAGGCCGAGAACCTTTCTTCGCGCGCGCCGCTCAAGACCAGCCTCACCTTCATCCCGGCGCGCAACCGCGCGGGCGTGCTCCACGCCGTCACCGGCGTGTTCGCCTCGCGCGGCATCGACCTCACGAAGATCGAATCCCGGCCGGATCCCGAAAATCCCTTCGACTACCGGTTCTACCTGGACGCATCCGGGTCCGCGAAGGAAGCCCCCCTGCGTGAGGCCCTCGCCGAGCTGAAAAAATTCACGCGCGACCTGCGTGTGCTGGGGAGTTATCCCCGCGGGAAGCTTCGTTCCCCCTGACCCCCGAAGGGGGAACCGATAGATACTCCCGTATTCTTCGCTTGGCTTCTTCGATATCATTCAGCACGCACGCGTTCGGTATTCTAAGGATTGTCGCGCCCATTTCGCGCATGACCCGGTCGCGCGCAGCGTCATATTCTTTTTGGGACAGGTGAATTTCGCCGTCCACTTCAATGACCAGATTGGCCTCATGGCAGAAAAAGTCCGCGATATAGCCGCCCAGGATATGTTGACGACGAAAACGAAAACC
>DATAHJ010000337.1:0-10173 GCA_036263275.1 Fibrobacteria bacterium
CTCGGCGTGGCGGCGGAGGATCAGGCCGCCGCCCGGGACGAGCTCGGTGGTCACACCCGTGCGGGCCGGATTAAGAAACGGCGCCGTGCGACGCAGGGTGATCAGGTCCTTGTGCCAGCGGAGCATCTCCGCATGCAAGCCTTCATTGCGAAGGTTCCAATCCAGCTTGGAATCGAGAAAGGTCTTTTCGGCGGAAGGGTCCGCCGGCTCACCTTCGCCCCATTTGAAGGCCGCGAACTCTTGCTTGCGCCCCTCCTGCAGGCGACGGGACAGGTCGGAGTCGCCATAGTCGATGAAGAACAGGAAGGGCGCCTTTTCCGCGTACTCCTCACCCATGAAGAGCATGGGCACATAAGGCGAGAGCAGCATGGCCGCGGCCGCGACCTTCAACCGGTCCGCGTCGACGAGTGCGGAGAGGCGCTCTCCGAGCGCGCGGTTTCCGGCCTGGTCGTGGTTCTGGTTGAACACCACGAAGCGGTCGCAGGGAACCGCCGCCGAGGACATGCCATGGCGGCGACGGCGAAAGCCCGTCCACTCGCCGCTATGCACGAACCCTTCATTATAAGCCTTGGCCAATTGTTCCAACCGACCGAAATCTTCGTAGTGATTCTTGCCCTTCGGGTCGACAAGGACGTACAGGGCGTGATGAAAGTCGTCGAGCCATTGGGCATCGAAGCCGTAGCCACCCACATCCGTGCCGGTGACCACCTTGGGGCTGTTGAGGTCGCTCTCCGCGATCAGGAGGAGCTCGCGCCCCAGGTCCCGTCTCCATTCGAGAAGGTTCTCGTGAGCCTCTTCCCAAAAGTGCATCGCGCTCTTGTCGTAGATCGTATGGATGGCATCCAGCCTTAAGGCGTCGACGCGGTATTGCCGGAACCAGTGATGCATGTTGCCCAGGATGAAATCCCTCGCCCCGCCGCTCCAGGGACCGTCGAGGTTGACGGCGTCGCCCCAAGGCGTGTGATATTCCCCCGTGAAATAGGGCGCGAAACGCGCGGCGTGGTTCCCCTCCGGACCCAGATGGTTGTAGACCACATCGAGGACCACGGCAAGGCCGCGTTCGTGGCACGCGTCGACGAAGGCCTTCAGGCCGTCGGGCCCGCCGTAGGATTCCTGCACGGCGTACGGGTAGACTCCGTCGTAGCCCCAGTTGCAGGCCCCTGGAAACGCGGCCACCGGCATGATCTCCAATGCGTTGACGCCGAGATCGACGAGGTCGTCCAGCCTGGCGATGACCGCGGCGAAGGTGCCTTCAGGCGTGAAGGTTCCGACATGCAACTCATACAATACCCATTCGCGGAAGGGGCGCTGCGGCCATTGCAAAGTTTTCCAGGCATACCTTCCGTGGTCGACCACCTGCGAAGGCCCGTGCACGCCTTCGGGCTGGAAGTGCGAGGCGGGGTCGGGGTACTCGTTCCCGTCGTCGAGGATGAACTTGTAGCGGGTCCCGGGGCCGGCGCCCGGAACCTCGAGCGAGAAATACCCTTCAGGCCCCGGCTCCCGCTTCATCTCCAGCCGCTCGTCCATGGGAGACAGCACATGGAGGAACATCCGTTCTTTCTCGGGCGCCCAGACCCTGAAAACATGCCCGTTCATGAGGCCTCCGCGAGGGAAGTTTTGAGAGTTCCAGTTTCTCCAACATTCGGTGACGGCGCTTGCGGCGCCAGGGCGATCACGAGGCCTTCATCGCCTTCGAGATCCATGACGCCGGCGACTTCCTCGCCTTCGCGTTCGGGCAGGACGGAAACCTCCACCTTGCCGCAAAGGCCGTCCGGCATGGGAAAGGAGGCAGGTCGGTGACTGAGGTTCAGGACCACGAGGAAACGCTCGTCCTTTGCCTCCCGCATGTAGGCCAAGAGCGGCGAAGGCGCCGCCATCGACAAATAATTTCCCCGGGAAAGGGCCGCGCTCCGCCCCCTCAACTCTATCAGCCTCCGATAGAGGGCGAACAGCGAATGGTCGTCGTTCCGTTGCGACCCGGCATTAATCTCCGGATGATAACGATCGAGGCGCAGCCAAGGCGTGCCCGTGGTGAAGCCGCGCTTCTCGCTGGAATCCCACGGCATGGGAGTGCGCGCGGGATCGCGGCTCAAGCCGCGATCGGGCATGTTGATGCCCTGGGGATCGCGCTGCTCGCCGAAGGGAATGGCCACGTCGCGCATGCCGAGCTCGTCGCCGTAGTACAAGGTGGGAGTGCCCCGCAGGGTTAACAGCAACATGGCGGCCACGCGCGCCTGCTCCGCGCCCACGCGGCTCGCGACGCGCGGCTGGTCGTGGTTGCCCAGCACCCAGTTCGGCCACCCATGGCCGGGGAGGGCGCCTTCGTATTGGGCCACGGCGGCGGCGATCTGCCCTGCGTCCCACGGCAGGTGGATTAGCTGGAAGTTGAAGGGCAGGTGCACGCCGCGATCCTCGTCCGTTCCGTAGTACACCATCATGCGATTGATGGGGAGATAAACCTCCCCCACCATCATGCGCTCCGGATATCCGTCCAACACCTTCCGCATCATGCGGACGACATCGTGCACCTCCGGCTGGTCGGCAGAATGAACGGGCAGCTGGCGATCGTAGTCCGACTGGCGGGGGTGATAATCCGGATTAAGCGGGTTGTCGCGAAGGTTGGCATCCTTGATCATGTGCGACATGGCGTCGACACGAAAACCGTCGACGCCCCGGTCGAGCCAGAACCGCATCGTGTCGAGCATGGCCTTTCGCACCTCGGGATTGCGCCAATTCAGGTCCGGCTGCTCCCGGAGGAAAGCGTGGTAGTAGTACTGGCCGGTGACCTCGTCCCACTCCCACGCGCTTCCGCCGAACTGGGCGAGCCAATTATTGGGGGGGTTGGGTGGACCGGATGAATCTCCTCCCGGGCGGGCGTCATGCCACATGTACCAGTCGCGCTTGGGATTGTCGCGCGAGGAGCGCGATTCCAGGAACCAGGGGTGGCGGTCCGAAGTGTGGTTCGGAACGAAATCCAGGATCAGTTTCATGCCCGCCGCATGCACGCGGCCCAGCAAGTCATCGAAATCGGCCATCGTTCCGAACACGGGATCGATATCGCAATGGTCGGAGATGTCATATCCGAAATCGGCCATGGGCGACGGGTAGATGGGAGAGAGCCACACGGCGGTGGCACCCAGGTCCTTCAGGTAATCGAGGCGCGCCGCGACACCCTTCAGGTCCCCGATGCCGTCGCCGTTCGAATCCAGGAAGGAGCGGGGATACACCTGATAGATGATCCCGCCGCGCCACCAGGGAGTTTCCATCGCCTCCATCCTCGACCTCGCTGTTCATCAATCTATGCGGATCGATACGAGCGTCCCGTATCGTCTTGTAACAACAACGCGAAAATCAGTGGCATCTTCGCGCGACTTTTCCATGGGCGGTCATCGGCGTATATGAATAAGGACGCTTCCCTTCATCAAAGGAGAGTTCGGATGCGCATCCCTCCCGGAAAATCCCACCCGCTCGGAGCCACTTGGGACGGAAAGGGCGTCAACTTCGCCTTGTTCGCGGAGAACGCCGGCAAGGTGGAACTGTGCCTCTTCGACGCGCCGGATGCGAAGGCCGCGTCCCGCGTCATCGAGATCCCCGAAAACAGCAACGGCGTATGGCACGGGTATGTCGAAGGCGTCGGGCCGGGACAGCTGTATGGTTATCGCGTGCATGGACCTTACGAGCCCGAGAAGGGGCTTCGCTTCAATCCGGCCAAGGTCCTGCTTGATCCCTACGCACGTGCGATTGGTCGGGACCTGACGTGGTCCGACACGCTGTTCGGGTACCCTGTGGGCGATCCTGCGGAGGACTTGGGCAAGGACGAGCGCGACAGCGCGGGCGACGCGCCCCTTGCCTGCGTGGTCGACGACTCGTTCGACTGGGGAGACGATGCGTCCCCTCGCCACGCCTGGAACAAGATCATGATCTACGAGCTGCACGTCAAAGGCTTCACCCAGCTCCATCCGGACATTCCCGAAAAACTCCGCGGCACTTACGCCGGACTGGCCTCGAAGCCGGCCATCGAGCACCTGAAGAGGCTCGGCGTGACCTCCGTCGAACTGATGCCGGTGCACTACTTCCTCGACGATCGTCACCTTCTTGAAAAGGGATTGAGCAACTACTGGGGCTACAACTCCTTGGGCTTCTTCGCCCCCCACCCCCGCTACGCCGCTGATTCCACTCCCGCGGGCGCCCTGCGCGAATTCAAGGAGATGGTCCGCGCCTTCCATCGGGAAGGCATCGAGGTTTTCCTCGACGTGGTTTACAACCATACCGCCGAGGGCAACCAACTGGGCCCCACGCTGAGCTTCCGCGGACTCGACAACACCGCTTACTATCACCTGGAACACGACGCGCCCCGCTACTATACGGATTTCGCCGGCTGCGGCAACACGCCGAATACCGGGCACCCACGCGTGCTGCAGTTGGTGATGGACAGCCTGCGCTACTGGACCGAGGTGATGCATGTCGACGGCTTCCGCTTCGACCTCGCCCCCGCGCTGGCGCGCGAGCTGCACGACGTGGGGAAGCTGGGAGCCTTCTTCGACATCGTGATGCAGGATCCGGCACTTTCACGGGCCAAGTTGATCGCGGAGCCTTGGGACTTGGGCGAAGGCGGTTATCAGGTGGGAAATTTCCCTGGAGGTTGGGGCGAGTGGAACGGCAAGTACCGCGATTGCATCCGGCGTTTCTGGAAGGGAAGCGGCGGGACGACTTCGGAATTCGCCACCCGCATCACCGGCAGCAGCGACCTGTACGAGTGGAGCGGACGACGACCGCACGCCAGCATCAACTTCGTCACCGCCCACGACGGGTTCACCCTCGCGGACCTCGTCAGCTACGACCGGAAGCACAACGAGAAGAATCTGGACGAAAACCGCGACGGTTCCGACGCGAACGAAAGCTGGAACTGCGGGCACGAAGGGCCGGATGCGCCGCCCGAGGTGCTGGCTCTCCGCGCGCGTCAGCAGCGCAACTTCTTCGCCACCCTGTTGCTTTCGCAAGGGGTTCCCATGCTGTCGATGGGCGACGAGCTCGGCCGCACGCAGCAGGGCAACAACAACGCCTACTGCCAGGACAGCGAGCTCACCTGGGTGCATTGGGAAAAGGCCGGGGAAAGTGCCGCGCCCGGACTCGCCGAATTCGTGGCGAAGATCGCCGCGATCTGGAACACAAATCCGGTCTTCCAGCGGCGGCGCTTCTTCCAGGGACGCCCCATTCGGGGCGGCGGCATCAAGGACTTGCTCTGGCTCTCGCCTCTCGGGAGGGAAATGGATGACGAGGAGTGGAACAACTCACGCCCCTGCCTCGGCATGGCCCTGAATGGAGAGGCCATCGACGAAGTCGACACCAAGGGCAAGCGCATCCTGGGAGCCTCTTTCCTGCTGCTGTTCAACGCCGGTGAGCAAACGCCATTCAAATTGCCCCCTCCCGCCGACGGGTGGGAATGGACGCGCGTCATGGATACCGCCGCGGAGGATCCGACGGCCGAAGTTCCGCATCGGGAGGACGCCTATCCCATGACCGACCACTCCATGGTCGTGATGCGCATGGACCGAAAGCGGAAATAAGGACCGGGGTCGATGCATACTTCCACCTACCGCCTTCAGGTGAACGGCGCCTTCTCCCTCGAAGACGCCGCACGCCTCGTCCCGTACTTGAAAGAACTGGGGGTCGGCGCCGTGTACCTCTCCCCTGTTTTCGCCGCGACTCCGGGCAGCACGCACGGATATGATGTCTGTGACCCCACTCGCGTGAATCCCGAGGCGGGGGGCGAGGCGGGACTGGAAACCCTGGCGCGCGCGCTGCAAGAAAACGGCCTCGGTTGCATCCTCGACATCGTACCCAATCACATGGCGGCCGACTCACGGCACAACCTGTGGTGGCGCGACGTCCTCGCGCTCGGGCCCGATTCCCCTTATGCGCCTTTCTTCGATATCGACTGGCATCCGCGCAAGGTCGGCCTGCACGGCAAGGTGCTGCTGCCGGTGCTGGAGTCTTCGTATGGCGAAACCCTGACCGCAGGGGAACTTCATCTCGAAAAACGGGGAGGAGAGTTGGCAGTGGTCTATCGCGACCTCGACTTCCCCGTGAGCGCGGCTTCGACGCGGAAGGCGCTTGAGCAAACGCCCGGGGAAACCGTCGCGGAGAAAATACGCGCGCTCAACGGTGTCGCCGGGGAAGCCGGCTCCTTCGACGGATTGCACGCGCTGTTGGAGGCGCAATTCTACCGGCTGAGCCACTGGCGGACCGCGCTGCATGAGGCCAACTACCGTCGCTTCTTTGACGTGAGCACCTTGCTGGGCATCCGCGTGGAGCGCCCGGAGGTCTTCGAGGCGGTCCACGCGCGCCTGCGAGACTTCGCGCGCGCGGGATTCCTCACCGGCGTGCGCGTCGACCACGTCGACGGCCTCCGCGACCCGGCCGCTTACCTCGTGCGACTCCGGGAGCTGCTCCGCGACGCCGCGCCGGAGCGCGAGCCCTACCTCGTGGTGGAAAAGATCCTGCAGGATGAGGAGGAGCTCGCTCCCGATTGGGCCGTGGAAGGCACCACCGGCTACGAGTTCCTCAGCGACCTCAACGGAGTGTTCGTGGAGTCCCGGGGACTGGAAAAACTGCGGAACATCGCGAAGGGCTTCATCGGCGGCAAGAATGACGCGTCCCAGGACGCGGAAGAGACACGCATCGCCTGCAAGCGGCTCGTCCTCTCGCTCCTGATGCGCAGCGAGCTCAACCTCCTCGCCGACCAGCTGGACCGCCTCTCGGAAGCGGATCGCGGCGCGCGCGACTTCACGCGCGACGACCTGCGCCGCGCCATCGGCGACACCATGGCCTGCCTCACGGTGTACCGGACCTACGGATGCGACGGCCGGATTTCCCCCTTCGACGCCCGCGCCTTTGAAGCCGCCGCCGCCGAAGCCGCGCGCCGGAATCCCTCCACCGATCCCAGCGTCTTTCGTTTCCTCCGCAAGGTCTTCTTCTCCTTCGAGGAAACCGGGACCGACCCGCTCCCGGCCATTCCGCGCCCGGGCCGGCTGGCCTTCGCGCTGCGCCTGCAGCAATCCACCGGATCCGTGACGGCCAAGGGCGTGGAGGACACCGCCTTCTATCGGCTGCCCGCGCTGCTCTCGCTGAACGAAGTGGGCTCCTCGCCGGCGTCGCGGGGGGGCACGGCGGCGCGATTTCACGCGCGGATGCAGGCGCGCCGCGGCCACTTCCCCCACGCCATGCTGGCCACCTCCACCCACGACACCAAGCGCGGAGAAGATGCGCGCGCGCGACTCAACATCCTGGCCGCGCATCCGGAAAAATGGCGCGTCGCGCTGAACAACCTGGGCCGGGAATTGTCGGAGCCCCGCCAACGCGCAGGCCTCCTTCCCTCGGACGAGCTGTTTCTCTATCAGACCTTGCTGGGATCCTGGCCTGTGACGGCAAAGGGGCGGCCCGCTCCGGCGGGGGATGAGTTCCGGGAACGCCTCGAAACCGTGTGGATCAAGGCCACGCGCGAATCGAAGCTGCAGACCAATTGGGTTCGCCCCGACGAAGGCTACGAGGGAGGCTTGCGTGATTTCCTCGCCTACCTGCTCATGGGACCGGGTCGCATCACGCTGGAGAAATTCCTCCTTCCACTGCTCGAAACCTGCGCGCGGGAAGGGGCGCGCTTCGCGCTCGCCCAACTGGCCTGCAAGTGCGCCGCCCCCGGGATTCCTGATATCTATCAAGGATCCGAATTCTGGGATCTTTCCATGGTCGATCCCGACAATCGCAGGCCCGTCGATTTCGAAGCCCGCCAAACGTCCCTAAGCGACATGACGAAATGGCTCGACCCCGACGCCGACCCTTCCGGAAGATTGGAGTGGGCTCGAAAGCGTTGGGAAGAGTGGCCGGACGGACGCGTGAAGCAATATGTGCTGGCGCGTTGCCTCCGCTGGCGCGCCCGGTACCCGGAAGTTTTCCTGGAAGGTGACTATACGCCGGTCGAAGCGACCGGCAAGTCGCGGGCCGGCGCTCTCGCCTTTCTCCGCAGCTTTGGGGAGACGGAGCTGCTGGTAGCAATACCCTTGCGCGCGAAAGCCCATGGGGTGGCCGGGCAATTGCTCCTGCCCGACGACTGGGCGGATGTTCCGGTCCGCCACCTGTTCACGGGAAGTGAATTCATTCCCGCGAAACGCGGCAAGGTCACCGGTCTTGATCTCGCTCCTCTTCTCGCGGAATTCCCCGTGGCTTGGCTGTGGAAAAGCCCTGCCGGCGACGCGCGGCCTTACACACCGTAACTGGACTTTCCCTTCTTGCCCCCGTATCCTGATAATCGATTCCACCCACGAAGGAGCCCGCCATGACCAATTCCAACGACGCCATCTCCCTGCTGAAGGCAGATCACGAAAAGGTCTCCGGCCTTTTCAAGAAGTTCAAGGCCGCCAAGTCCCTTCCCAAGAAAAAGGAGCTGGCGATGAAGATCTGCATGGAACTGACCATCCATACCAAGATCGAGGAAGACATTTTCTACCCCGCCCTGGAAGGCAAGATCAAGGACGACCTGTGGCACGAGGCTTGGGTGGAGCATGACGGCGCGAAGGTGTTGATCGCGGAAATCCGGCGGGATCACCACGGCGACACCTTCTACGAAGCCAAGGTGATCGTGCTCAGCGAGATGATCAAGCACCATGTCGAGGAAGAGGAAGAGCGCGGCGGGATGTTCGCCCAAGCCCGCAAGGCGGGCGTGGACCTGGCGGCACTCGGAAAGCGGCTGGCGGGCGAAAAGAAGAAGCTAACGGCCAAGTACAAGGCCGAGGGCCTGCCCCTGCCGGCCACCCCCACCTTCACGGGCACGCGGCTCGCCTGACGGACTGTTGACGGATCTGGGGCGACGAAAAGGCACATGAAGCGGTTCCTGCGAAACAACGGGCTATCGCTCGCCTTCTTCGTCGCCTTCCTCTTGACCCTGCTCGTGGGGCAACTGCTCACGGGATATCAGGTCTACAACGAGGATTTTCTCGATCACGGTTTCAAGGCGCAAACTCTCGCGCGGTACGTGCTCACCGGGCATTTCCTCGAGGCCACGATGGAGAACTGGGAGAGTGAATTCCTCCAGATGTTCACATTCGTATTGGCTTCAGCGTGGCTGTTCCAGCGCGGATCGGCCGAATCGAGGAACCCCGAAGAAACTCGACCTCCTCGACATCGAATCGGCCCTCATTCTCCGGCCCCCGCCAAACGTGGGGGTTGGGCCAAGGCACTCTACGGGCATTCCCTGTCCATCGCCTTTCTCCTTTGCTTCCTGCTTTTCTTCTGGTTGCACGCCGTGGGTGGAGCGGAGGAGCAGAATCGCCAGCTTCTGCTTCACGGTGGCGGCCCCCCGGTCACGACGTGGAAGTTCATGGCCGGGTCCCAATTTTGGTTCGAGTCCTTCCAGAACTGGCAAAGCGAATTCCTCTCCGTTGCCGCCGTCGTTGTCTTCTCCATTTTCCTCAGGGAAAAAGGATCATCACAATCGAAACCCGTCGAAAGCACGCATTCTGAGACGGGTACAGGATAGCTTCCGGAAGTATTTTGGAGCATTCTCTCGGGAGCGTTCCATGGAAACGGGAATCGACAGTTTCGCGGCCAAATTCGGCGACGATCGGACCACGAACGACGCCGAGGCGATGGATGAGCTGCTGCGACGGATCGAATATGCCGACCAGGTCGGCCTCGACGTCTTCGGCATCGGGGAGCACCATCGCAAGGAGTTCCTCGACTCCGCACCCGCGGTGATCCTGGCCGCCGCCGCGACGCGTACCAAGCGCATCCGGCTCACCAGCGCGGTCACCGTGCTCAGCGCCGCCGACCCGGTGCGGGTCTTCCAGGAGTACGCGACGCTTGACTTGATCTCGCGGGGTCGGGCCGAGATGGTGGTGGGCAGGGCGTCCTCGGTGGAAGCCTTTCCCCTGTTCGGCTACGACCTGGCGCAATACGACGCCCTGTTCGCGGAAAAACTGGACCTCCTTCTCGCGCTTCGAAAAGATGAGTTCGTGACATGGTCGGGACGGTATCGCCCGGAACTGCGGAACCAGCCCGTGTACCCGCGTCCGCTCCAGAATTCCCTGCCGGTGTGGCTCGGCGTGGGCGGCACGCCCGGATCGTTCGTCCGCGCCGGACAGTTGGGCCTGCCGCTGATGGTCGCGGTGATCGGCGGTG
>DATAHJ010000338.1:0-3992 GCA_036263275.1 Fibrobacteria bacterium
GCCGCCGGCCAGATCAAGACCGGCTCGCTCTCGCGCACCGACCGCGTGGCGAAGTACAACCAGCTCATCCGCATCGAGGAGGAGCTGGGCTCCAAGGCGAAGTGGAAACGGGGCGCGTTCTAAGAATGCGCGACTACTTCCGCTATGCGGGCTGGCTCGAGGGCGGCTCCTACCTGCTGCTGCTCCTCGTGGCCATGCCGCTCAAGTACTTCTGGGGCGAGCCGGGCATGGTGCGCATCGTGGGCATGGCCCACGGCCTGCTGTTCCTGGCCTACATCGGCCTGGCCTTCGCGGTGTACGACCGCGAGGATTGGCCGGTGAAGAAGCTGGCGTGGGCGTTCGTGGCCTCGCTGCTGCCGTTCGGTCCGTTCGTGTTCGAGCGGCGCGTGCTGCGCTAGCGCTTCCGATCCGTAGTTTTTCGGATAAAGGTTCAGGGGCGGCTTCTTCGGAGGCCGCTTTTTTGTTCGTGGGGCTGTCGCTTACTGGCTTCGCAGGAAGGCCATGAACTCCTCGATCTTCTGCTGCGAGGGCTTCGCGGACTTCATGTTGTGCTCGATGCAAAGCCCCGAGAAGAAGGTGGACAGGATCTCGGTCAGCGCCTCGGGCGAGGTCTTCGGCTTCTCGGCGACGATGTTCTGCTGAAACAGCCGCTTCAGGTTCGTGCGGGTTTCGAGCACAACCTTCTGCGTTTCCGGGGGCAACAGTTCGAACTCGCGCATCGAGTTGACCGCGAAGCATCCCTTCGGGCCTTCCTTCGAGAGCAGCCGTATTTTCAGGAAGCGCTCGATGTTGTGCCATCCGAGTGGTTCCTCGGACAAGATCTCGCGCGTCTTGCGGGTCTTCGTATAATGGCGCAGGGTCTCCAGGAAGAGGTCTTCCTTGTTCCGGAATTCGGAATACAGGCCCGACTTGTTGACGCCGGTGGCCTTCTCGAGGTCCTGCAGGCCCGTGTCGGCATAGCCGCGCTTCCAGAAGAGCGGCATCGCCTTCTCGAGGACCTCGTCCCGGCTGAAATTCCTAGGCCTTCCCATGAGCCAAATCTAATGTTTTGAAACGGTTGGTTTTCGAGGCGCGCGAGCGGATCGAGACCGTGAGCGCGCCCAGCCCCGCCGACACTAGGAGGATGGAGGCCGCGAGCACGGCGGCGAAGCCTCCCTTCGCATAGGCCATTCCTCCCAGCGCCGATCCGAAGGCCATTCCCGAGAACAGGAAGGAGGAGGACAGCGCGAGCGCGATGCCGCGGAAGTCGGGCTCGAGCTCGATCATGCGGCGCTGCTGCGAGGGCCAAACCACGTCGCTCACGAAAGGCCATGCCAGGAGGGCGGCCAGCAGGATGGCGACGGAGAGAGGCGTCGTCAGCAGAACGGCGAAGATGCCGATCAGGCCCAACATCGCTCCCCGCAAAAGCGTTTCGGCCGACCACACCGAGGACGCGCGGCGCACGAAGAGGTTGCCCGTGAGGCCCGAGAGGCCGTAGAGGAGCAGGGCCCCCGAGATCATCTTGGCGCTGATGCCGTAGACGTCGTGCATGATGGGCGTGATCATCGTGTAGGTGGCGAAGATTCCCGCCGTGATGAAGAACACCACCAGCAGGCCGCTCAGCGTGGCGGGCGTGCCGAGGAGGTGCAGCGCCTGCCGGGGGCTCACGCGCTCGCCGCGCGACCGGTCGCGGACGAAGGCGGCGACCAGACCGGCAGTGCCGGCGAGGACGAGCGCCAGTGCCCCGAAAAGAGCGCGGGGGCCTAGGTGCAGGGCCAGCCACGAAGCCGTGGGCACGCCGATCACGGTGGCGATGCTGATGCCCATGGAGATCAGCGCCAAGGCGCTTCCCTGCTGCCGGGGAGGCACCAGGCTTGACCCGAGGGCCAAGAGCACGGGGCTCAGCAGCGCGGCGCCGAGGCCCATGGCCACGCGCGCGGAGAACAGCAGGGGGTAGGAAGGGGCCAGGGCGAAGGCGGCCGCGCCCAGCGTCATGGCCATGAGGCCGACGAGGATTTGCGTGCGGCGGACCCAGTGGCCCACGAGCATCTGCAGCAGGGGGGCGCTGATCGCGAAGGTCGCGCCGAAGGCGGTCACCAGCAGCGCGGCGGCGGCGGGGGTGATGCGCCATTCATGGGCGATGGGGGAGAGCGCGCCGATGATCGAGAGCGCGGACGTGGTCTGGACGAACATGGCGAAGCTGAAGAGGATCAGCAGCCTTGTGAGGTCCTTGGGGATGCGGTTTTCCATGACGAGCCTGCTTGGGGTAAATGAGCGGGATAAATGAACCGACCAGTTCAATATATACGGGGTTCCGGCTTCCGGCAAGGGTTTTTTTGAACCTTTCGGTTCTTTTTCTTGGAAGGGGCGAAAATTTGAGGGAAAGGGGATGGGGTGGCTTCTTGGCAGAAGATTCGGACGCCTTCTGCGTGATGGGGATCACGGTTTCGGGTTTTTCCATAGTCCGCGTTTTTCTGCTTTCTCCTGCCTTGGTGGCGACGGTTTGCCGATTACCAAGGATAATTGGTAAATAGCAGGAGGACGGAAATGCCGTTGAGCGGCAAGGAGATGGTCAAGTTGTACCTGAGGAATGGATGGTGCGTGGCTTGGCAGACGGGAAGCCATGTCCGGGTCAAGAAGGGGCCTTACTCGGAAACCATCCCGATGCACAAAGAGCTGAAGAAGGGGACGGAGCACGGCCTGCTCAAGGCTTTGAAGGAGACACGCTGATGCAATATCATTTCAAGATTCATCCTGATGTGAGGGGCGGGTATTGGGCCCAATGCATTGAATTGAAAGATCATGGTTGCCGTACGGAAGGCGATACCATGGAAGAGCTTCGGTTCAATATGACCGAAGTTTTGGATTGCGTGCTGGACGAGCCCCAGGATTCCGAGGTCTTGTTTCCCGATCCGGATCCCACGATCAAGGTGGGAAAGAGGATCGTGGCGGCTCCCGTCACCCCGAAGATCGCGTTGGCCTCGATGGTTCGGCAGGCGCGTGTCCGGAGGAAAATGACGCAGAAACAGGCGGCGACCGAATTGGGGATGAAGAACGTTTACAGCTACCAACGGCTGGAGTCGTCGAAGACGGTGAATCCTGAGTTCACAACGCTGCTACGATTGCGGAAGCTGTTTCCGGAGGTTTCGGTGGACTTGGCGATGGGGTAGGGGCCGTCGCCTCGATACACCCGTGCGACGCACGGGCACTCGGCGACCCATTGTCATCCCGGCGTAGGCCGGGATCCAGTCAACGGAGTACTGCCGGCTCCGGATTGCACTATTTACTTGATGTGGGCGAAACCTTGGATTCCAGAGCGGGCGAACTCCAACCTGCGGTGGCGCTGTTTCCCGACTCGAACTCGAGAGGCGCGGCGTTCAGGATCGTGCAGAGGCCTTCTTTCCACGATCCCGTTTTGCGCACCACGCGCTTGGCGTCGAAGTCGGGCGGTATGCTGTCGGCCGGCGGCACCTTGCAGCGGATCGAGAGGGTGTCGGGCGAACGTGTGCGGGTGGTCGTCGTGAGGCCCGGCAGCCTGCGTCCGTTTTGGTCAAGGCATACGTTCAGGCTCGCGATATAATCGTCCGCGATGATGGCGGTCATTCGTTCATGACGGGCGGAAGTCCGCAGGAGCTGGCCGGGGCCGAGCCGTTGTTCCAGGAACGAAGAATCGCAGTTCGCGTCCCCGAATTTTCCGCTGACACGGATGGTCGCAGGTTCCGAGCCCTCGTCCAGATGAATGAGGGTGGCCGGGATGGTGGTGCCCTCATAGTGGGCGCAGCCGACCAGGAGCATCAGGCACGCCGGCATCATCAACCGCATCATTTTCATCCCTCCCGGTAAACCTCCGACCCCTGCTCCACGAACTCCTTGCTCTTCTCTGCCATCCCGGCCTCCAAGGCCGCCTTCTCGTCCAGCCCCTGGCTTTGGGCGTAGGCGCGCACGTCCTCCGTGATCTTCATCGAGCAGAAGTGCGGGCCGCACATCGAGCAGAAGTGCGCCAGCTTCGCGCC
>DATAHJ010000339.1:0-2469 GCA_036263275.1 Fibrobacteria bacterium
CGACGCCGACAGAAACCCGATCGAGCCGCGTGACCCGAACCGTTCCCGCCCCATCCCCCTCCTCACATCATCCCGTCACATAACCACCAAGGAGTCCCCATGACCACCGAAACCCTCGACCAACCCTCCGGACTGCTCGCGCGCTGGGAAACCCTGCGCGCCGAGGATCCCAAGATCCGCATCCGCGACGCGGCCCAAAAGCTCGGCGTCACCGAGGCCCGGCTGCTGGCGGCCTCCGTGGACGGCAAGCGCGTGCTCCGCCTGCAGCCGAAGTTCCGGGAGATCATCGCGGAGATTCCCTCCCTCGGACGGGTGATGGCCCTCACGCGCAACGAGTCCGTCGTGCACGAGCGCAAGGGCTCCTACGAAAAGGTCGACACCTCCGGCCACGCCGGCCTCGTGCTCGGCCCTGACATCGACCTGCGCATGTTCTTCGGCGAGTGGGCCTTCGGGTTCGCCCTCGTCGAGGAGGACGAGAAGGGCACGAAGCGCAGCCTGCAGTTCTTCGATGCGCGCGGCAACGCGGTGCACAAGATCTTCGCGCAGGACGCCACCGACGTCGCGGCCTTCACGGCGATCGTGGAGAAATACCGCGCCGAAGAGCAGGGCCCGGAGCTTGAGGTCAAGCCGGCCGCCGCGCCCGCCCCCGCCAGGCCCGATGCCGACATCGACGCCGCCGGCTTCCGCGCCGCGTGGGACGCGATGAAGGACACGCACGAGTTCTTCGGCATGCTCCGCAAGTTCGGCACGGGCCGCACGCAGGCCCTGCGCCTTGCCGGCTCCGAGCGCGCCGTGAAGCTGTCGAATGACGCGACGCGCGTCACGCTGGAGACGGCCTCCGTGCGCGAGGTGCCCGTGATGGTCTTCGTGGGCAACCCGGGCAACATCCAGATCCACACGGGCCGGGTGAAGAACATCAAGGTCATGGGCCCTTGGCTCAACGTCCTCGATCCGGACTTCAACCTGCACCTGCGCGAGGATCGCGTGGTCGAATCGTGGCTTGTGCGCAAGCCCACCTCCGACGGCGTGGTGACGAGCCTGGAACTGTTCGACGAGGACGGCGAGAACATCGCGCTGATCTTCGGCAAGCGCAAGCCCGGCATCCCGGAGGACACGGCGTGGAAGGCGATGATCGAGGAGATCGGCAGGGCGAAGGCCTAAGGCCGGCCTCCGGCCGACGGGACGAGGGGCGGAGGGCGAAAGCCTTCCGCCCTTTTCATTTCAGGGCAGCGGAAATCCTGCGCGAACGCCTTCCTCCCCCATCCACATCGCCGCCGTGCGCCGTTCCGTGGCGCGGCCCAACCCGTGGCGGATGAGGATTTTCTGCGCGGTCGGCGAACTGATCGCGTCGCCCTTCAGGGTGAGATACCACGCGAGGCGATCGCACCCCCAATCCGGATACTCCAGGCACAGCGCGATCAGTTTCTTCTCGAGGTCGAGCGGCTTGGCGAGCGGAGAGCGATAGGGATATTCCCCGCTCGCCCTGAGCCTCCGCAAGGCCCGATAATATGCCGAACGGTCCACGCCCAGGCTGCGGCACCCTTCGGACACGTTCCCGAAACCCTCGACGCGCGCCACGAGTTCGGACCACCCCTTGAGCGGCGGCCGCGGCGCGGCAGGAGGTTCCGTGGCTTTCATGCGAGCATTTCCATCGGGAGCCATCCGGAAGCGGAAGGCCCGTCCAAGGCCCAAAGATAATACTTTGAGATTAAGTCTTAATATTGAATCAGAAAGGGCCGCGTGACCCGTTTTTCAACAGGCCCGGGAGGCACGGACGCAGGAAAGGGCTTTCGGGACCCTCCGCGCCTACTTCCCCGGCTGGCGGATCATCTTCACGACCTCGCTCGCATGCTGCTCCTCGGCCAGCACCATCCCGCGGGCATATTCCTCCAGCGCGATGCACTTGCCCTCGACCAACCCGAGAAGGTCCTTGTAAAGTTGCAGGCCCGCCTGCTCGGCCTCGAGCGATTCCTTCAGGATCGAGCCGACGTCATGCTTCTGCGTTTCCAGAAGAGGCCCGACCGCGAGCGAGGGATGCTCGTCGAGCGTGGTGATCCACTCCCCCGCCGCCTGCGCGTGCGCGAGCGACTCGGTCGCCTGCTCGCGCAGCCACGACACGATGGGAATGCGGTTGTAGCCGTAGATCATCAGCGAGTAGTGGGTATAGCGCACGACTCCCGCCAGTTCAAGCTCCAGGATCCTGTTGAGGACCTTCACAACCGTCTTTTTGTTCGCGCCGCCGAGTTCCATGACCGGCTCCTTTCACCACGAGGAATGAGGCTGAATGCCCGAAAAAAAGATAAGGGGATGTGACGCAAAAAACGAGCGAAAAGCAAAGAGACTGAATCGCATAGGTCGTCGCAAGCGAATCGCAAAATCAAGCGGAGAAAAAGAAAAGGCGCCCCCAAGAA
This sequence comes from Fibrobacteria bacterium, assembly GCA_036263275.1. Classification (GTDB taxonomy): domain Bacteria; phylum Fibrobacterota; class Fibrobacteria; order UBA11236; family UBA11236; genus UBA11236. The sequence goes on from DATAHJ010000339.1 coordinate 2,412, forward strand.
GCGCCTTTTCTTTTAGAAAGGGAAACGGATCTTTAAGCGCTGAAGGCCTTCGAGTCCT
>DATAHJ010000340.1:0-4517 GCA_036263275.1 Fibrobacteria bacterium
CGCGAGACGGATGCCCTGGACTCGTCGCGCCTCTTGCGCGGCTATCTGGAGTCGGACGACCTCGAGATCCTGCTGGCCGCCGTCCAGGCCGCGGGTCCGTTCGTCTCCGAGCAGCCTCTCTTCGAGAAAATCCTCTCGCTCGCGGCGACGCATCCCGACGAGGAGGCGCGCGGCATGGCCTCGAGCTGCCTGGGCAACGTGGTCTTCGACGGGCTCGAGTTCGAGGACGAACTGCCCGAGGAGATCGAGGCGCCCGCGCCCACGGTCGACCCCGAGTTCTACGCCACGGTGAAGGACTTCCTGTTCTCGCGCGTGGACGCGCCGATGGAGAGCATGGAGGTGCGCCGCCGCGTGCTGGAGGCGCTGGGCCACCTCGCGTGGAAGCCCGAGGTCCGCGAGATCGTGCTGCGCTTCTACCGCCAGGCTCCCAATCCCTGGGTGAAGGTGAGCGCGCTCTACGCCATGGGCCTGGTGCGCGATCCGGTGTTCGAGCGCATCCTGCTCGAGGAATTGTACAGCGAGAACGAGCACATCCTCATCGAGGCGTCGCACGCCTCGCACGTGCTGCAGCTGCGCGCCGCCGAGAAGCGGCTCGAGGAGCTCGCCCGCCACCCCAGCGTGGACGTGCGCTACGAGGCCGTGGTGGCCCTGGCCACCGTGGGCGGGCTCGAGCGCCTGCCCGACGTGCTGAGCGCGATCGAGGGCGAGAACGTCGGCTCCGAGGACATCGCCGAGGCGCTGGAACAGGCGCGCGGCATCGTGAAGCAGCGCCGCATGGTCGAAAGCGGAGAGCCCCTGTGGGACGACCGCCGCCTTCTCGACGAGATCGACGAGATGCTAGGAGAGTCGGGGGGCTAAACCCTCTCGGCATTCCGACTGCTGTTGTCGGTTGTCACATTGCTTCGAAGATATTCTTTCGGGGTTGTCCGAAAACAAAACGAAAGGCAAAAGACGGAGCACGCGAGTCGGCTCCGGATATAAGTTTTGCCTTGTCCGACAACCGACAACCGAGAACCGACAACCGAGAACCGACAACCCCGATGACTTCATCCTCCTCTTCTCCCTCCCTTGCCTCCTGCCACTTCTCCGGCCTTGCCGGCGGCGGCATGAGCGCGCTGGCGTGGTACCTGCGCCTCTCGGGACGCGCGGCCTCCGGCTCGGACCGCGCCTTCGACAAGGGCGACGCCGCCGTGGCCGCCACGCGCGCGGCCATGGAGCACGCGGGAATCCGCGTGACGCCGCAGGACGGCTCGGGGCTGACGACGGACACCACCGCGCTGGTCGTCTCCACCGCCATCGAGGGCGACAGCCCGGAGATCAAGCGCGCGAAGGAACTCGGCGTGCCCGTGCTGCACCGCTCGGAGCTGCTCGCGCTGCTTTCGGAGGAGAAGAAAACCATCGCGGTGGCGGGCACGTCGGGCAAGTCGACCGTGACGGGAATGATCTGGCAGATCCTCGACGCGGCGAGCCCGCAAAGCGAAAGCGCGCCCTCGCTCATCACCGGCGCGAACCTGCCTTCGCTGACGGAGAAGGGCCTGCCGGGCAACGCCTTCGCGGGCGGTGGCGACTGGCTGGTGATCGAGGCCGACGAATCGGACGGGAGCCTCGTGCGCTATCGCCCCGAGATCGCGGTGCTCCTCAACATCGAGAAGGACCACCAGGAGATCGACGCGCTCATGCCGCTGTTCGCGACTTTCCGCGAGCGCTCGAAGAAGGCCGCCGTGAACGCGCGCGACGCGCGCTGCGTGTCGCTGAGGCAGAAGGGCGACACGGAATTCGATCCGAACGAGGCGATGATGTCGGCGGGGGGATTCATCGTCGAGGACGTGTCGTTCGGCGATTGGGATTCGACCTTCCGCTGGCGCGGGGTTTCGTTCCGCGTTCCCGTGCCGGGACGGCACAACGTCGAGAACGCGCTGGCCGCGCTCGCGGTCGCCACGATCGTGGGCGTGAAGCCCGAAGACGCCGCGCGCGGCCTCGCCGCCTTCAAGGGCGTGGAGCGCCGTTATGTGCGCGTGGGCGAGGCGAACGGCATCACGGTGGTCGACGACTTCGCGCACAACCCGGCGAAGGTGCGCGCGGCGCTGGAGACGGGCGCGCGCCTGGCGCGCAAGTCGGGAGGCCGGCTGCTCGCGCTCTTCCATCCGCACGGGTTCGCGCCCATGAAGCTGGTGGGCCGCGACATCATGGAGGAAGCGGCCCACGCGCTGGGCCCCAAGGACTCTCTCTACGTGCCGCCGATCTACTACGCCGGCGGCACGGCGGACCAATCGATCTCCTCGAAGGATCTGGTCGCCCACCTCAACGCCCAGAGCGGAGTCGCGGGCCGCGTCGCTGAACAACCCGCTGGAATCGCCCCGGAGTCGAAGGACGCGGCCTTGGCGGCGGTCACCGCCGCCGCGCGCCCGGGCGACGTGATCCTGTCGATGGGCGCGCGCGACCCCGCGCTGGGGGACTTCGCCAAGCGGCTCCTGGCCGCCCTCGAAACCCGTTGACCGCAGGGATTACCGGAAAATCCGGGGTTTTCGCAGAATACCCCCCTTTTCACCCTCCTAAGTCCTTGACAAACAGGGGTTTGGTAATGACCTTTGCTTCTCCCTTTTTGAGCTTTCGAGGTTACGATGCCCTGTGGAAAAAAGCGTAAGCGGGCGAAGATGGCGACGCACAAGCGCAAGAAGCGCCGCCGCCGCAATCGCCATAAGAAGAAGCTGTCGTAACCGGCGCGGCGCGGTCCGACACCGCCGCCGTCCGTAGAACCGAAGAAAAAAGGCTCCCCTCATTTTTGGGGGAGCCTTTTTTCGTGTCGATCGTTTTGGCCGGATGGGCCGTCAGGCCGACGCGCGGGTCAGTTGCGCCACCACTTGAGCAGGTAGAGCGACGAGCCCATGCCGAGCAGGCTGCAGATGTTGAAGCGGAAGCCGAAGCCCAGGCGCACCTTGAACATGTAGAGGTCGAGCGACCAGCCGCCGCCGTTGTAGCCGAGGTCGATCTCGAGCGCCTTCACGAAGAAGTTGCGGATGGGGTTGTCGGCGGCGCCGCCGCTCATCTCGCCGATCTTGCCGAAGAGGTAGCCCAGCGACTCGCCGAGCACGCCGCCGATGATGAGGCCCAGCACGACGAAGAAGATCGTCCAGCCCAGGTTCTTGTTGCGCTCCATCCTTCGCTCCTTGCGGCGGGGGCCGCTGCTTTCACGTCGATTGCGTCGTCACGATGACCGCATGAAGATCACGGCCCGGGATCGTACCCGTCGGGGTACTCCACCTTCACGAGGCACAAGCCCTGCGGCGGCGCCCAGAACCTTTCGCCCGCGAAACGCCCCTCGAGGATGGCCTTCACCAGCCCCGGAGGATGCGCGCCGCGCGCCACGTCGAGCGAGGCGCCGACCAGCGAGCGCACCATCTTGTGCAGGAAACGATCCGCCGCCACGGTGACGTCGAGGAAGATTCCGTTGCGAGCCGCGTCGGCGATGAGCAGCGTGCATTCGGTGGACTTGCCGTCGCCCCTCGGCACGGAGAAGTTTAGGAAATCGCGGCGGCCCAGCGCGGAGCGCAGCTCCGCGAGGAACAAGCCGGTGTCAAACGGCCACGGCGGTTGCCACGAAAGGTCGGCCCCGAGCGCCACGGGGCGCAGGGCGAGGCGGTAGACGTAGCGCCGCGAGAGGGCGTCGAAGCGGGCGTGGAAGGCGTCGTCGCAGCGTTCCATGCCGCGCACGCGGACGTGCGGGCCGGCGAGGGCGTTGAGGGAGAACTGGACGCGACGCGGGTCGATTTCCCCCGGCGCGTCGAAGTGGGCCACCTGCCCCGAGGCGTGCACGCCCGAGTCGGTGCGGCCCGCGCCGTGGATCCGCGTGGGACCGCGCAGGATGGTCTCCAGGGCCTTTTCGAGGACGCCCTGCGCGGTGACCGGGCCGTCCTGAAGCTGCCAGCCGGCGAAAGCCGCGCCGTGGTATTCGACGCCGAAACGATAGCGGGGCATGGGGGAAATTTAGGTCGCGGAGGGGTATTCTTCGCGGCTCTTTCTTTGAACGGTTGGGGATTCGCTGCTTTCGGTCCGTTGGAGGGTTTGGGAAAGCACAATTGGACCGGTGCCAACCCCGTGTTCTCCCAAACCCGAACCCGCCGAAGAAACCACCCCGAAGAATCCCGAACCCTGTCTCTTAGTAACTTGTCCGACCTGAATTCCAACGCGCGGATGCCCATGATCGCCAAGGTTTTAAGCCCCTTCCGTCTTCGCCTTTTGGCCGCGGTTTTGCCGCTGGCCGTCGGACTCCTTGCGGCCCCGGCCCACGCCGCGCCCGCGAAAACTTCCTCCCGCCCCTTCTTCGCCAAGGCCGCCGCGGGCGGAGCGCCCGACACCCTCGACGTGTTCGTCCTCTACATCGAGTTCAAGGCGGAGACCGACGCCGACGATGAGGCCGGCACCACGGGGCATGGCATTTTCGGATCGGACAAGGACATCACCTCCTACAAGCTGGATCCGAACGGCAGCTTCCGTGGCCAATACCCGCACTATCTGCT
>DATAHJ010000341.1:0-3929 GCA_036263275.1 Fibrobacteria bacterium
TCGAATGGGCATGGGCGGAAGATAATAGGAGCCTCCTCACCGCGGTTCTCCAACGGCGCAACTTGTTAAATTCATGTTTTTCGAAGAATCGAGCGCCCCATGATCGCCCCGACCCCCACCCCGGACTGGCGGAAAACCGCAAAGCGTCCCTCCCCCGATTATCCCCGCAAATTCGTCCCCGCCACTCTCGACCTCGGTGATTGGGATGCGCAAAAGCCGCTGTGGGACGAGCTGAAAAACCGGGAGCTTCCCGACCTCTCCGCGCTCAAGGCGTGGATCGCCGATTGGAACGAACTGTCGGATGCCGTGGGCGAGGAAAGCGCGCGCCGCTACATCGAGATGACCTGCGACACGCAGGACAAGGAGATCGAAGCGAGGCATCTTCACTTCGTCGAGAAGATCGATCCGGAACTCGCGCCGATCAATGACGCCCTGAACAAAAAGCTCGTCGCGCACCCCGACCTTGCGAAACTTCCCGAGGACCACGCGAAGTGGCTGGAGTCCGTGAAGACCGGCATCGCGCTGTACCGCGAGGAAAACATCCCGCTTTACACCGAGCTCGCGAAGCTTTCGAACGAATACCAGAAGATCACCGGCTCGCAGACGGTCGAATGGGAAGGCGGGACGAGGACGCTGAGCCAACTCTCCCCCATCCTGCAGGAGCCCGACCGCGCGCGGCGCGAGAAGGCGTGGCGCGCCATCGCCGGAAGAAGGCTGCAGGATCGCGACGCGCTGGAAATCCTTTACGACAAGATGCGCGCGCTGCGCGCGCAGGTCGCGGCCAATGCGGGCCTTGGTTTCATCGACTACACGTTCAAGGGGAACCTTCGCGACTACGGTCCTTCGGACTGTTTCGCCTTCCACGACGCCGTGGAGAAGTCCGTGGTGCCCGTGTACCGCGAGGCGCTCGAGGCGCACCGTAAGGCTCTCGGACTCGACGCGTTGCGCCCATGGGACCTGAGTTGCGATTCGTTCGGGCGTCCCCCGCTGAAGCCCTTCACGACCTCGGCCGAACTGGTCGCCGGCGTGGATTCCATCTTCGCCAAGCTCGACCCGGAGCTGCGGGAAATGTACAGCGTGCTGCGCGACGGCGGGCTCATGGACCTGGAGAACCGCGTGGGCAAGGCGCCCGGCGGCTACCAGAGCAGCCTGACGGAAACGCGGCTTCCGTTCATTTTCATGAACGCGGTGGGCCTCAACCAGGACGTATTCACGCTGCTGCACGAGTCGGGCCATGCGTTCCACTACCTGCTGGCGCGCGACCTGACGCTGCCCTTCAACCGCCACGCGGTGATGGAGTTCTGCGAGGTGGCCTCGATGTCGATGGAACGCCTCGGGGCGAAGCATCTCTCGGCGTTCTACTCCCCGGAGGACGCGAAGCGCGCGGTGCGCGCGGAGAACGAGGAAGTCTTCCGCATCCTGCCGTGGGTGGCGACCATCGACGCCTTTCAGCATTGGGTCTACGGCGCCGACCACACCCCTGAGCAGCGCAAGGCGAAGTGGCTGGAGCTCGACGAGCGCTTCGGCCCGAACGTCGACTGGAGCGGGCTCGAGGAGTTCCGCGCGCACGCCTGGCATCGCCAGCTGCACTTGTTCGAATACCCGTTCTACTACATCGAATACGGCATCGCGCAGCTCGGCGCGCTGCAGGTGTGGAAACGCTCGCTCACCGATCCCGCGGGCGCGCTCGCGCTCTACAAGAAGGCCTTGTCGCTCGGCGGCACGCGCGGCCTCGCCGCCCTGTTCGAGGCGGCCGGTGGACGCTTCGACATGCGCGAGGAGACGATCCGTCCGTTGATCGAGGCGGTGCGGGATGAATGGGCATCCGCCGTATGAGCCTGTCGCGCGCCTTGGATCATTACGACGCCCATCGTGCCGCTCACCTCGAATCCCTAAAGGCCCTCGCGCGCATTCCCAGCGTCAGCTTCTCCGGTTATGATCCGGAGAACGTGCGCAAGTCCGCGCGCGCCGCGGCCGAGTGGCTGAAGGCGAGCGGCATGCCGATGGTGGAGATCTGGGAACTGCCCGACACCTTCCCTTGCGTCTTCGCGGAGTGGAAAGGCGCCGAAGGCGCGCCCACGGTGCTCCTTTACGCCCACCACGACGTGCAGCCGCCGATGCGCGAGGAGCTGTGGAAGTCGCCGCCCTTCGAACCGACGGAGCGCGACGGACGATTGTATGGCCGCGGCACCGCGGATGACAAGGCGGGCGTCGCGGTGCATGCGGCCTCCGTGGCCGCGTGGCTCAAGACGAGCGGAACATTGCCCGTCAACGTCAAGATCCTGGTCGAGGGCGAAGAGGAGATCGGCAGCCCGAACCTCGCCGCCTACCTGACGCATTACAAGGACCGGCTCGCCTGCGATGTGATGGTGCTTACCGACTGCGCCAACTACGACGTGGGCAAGCCCAGCCTCACCACGAGCCTGCGCGGCCTCATCACGATGGACGTCACCGTCTCCGCGCTCAAGTCTCCCCTGCATTCCGGCATGTGGGGCGGCCCCATCCCCGACCCGGTGCAAGGCCTCTGCAAGATGCTCGCGACGCTCAGTGACGCCGACGGGAAGGTCGCCGTGGCCGGCCTGCGCGAGCAGGTGATTCCGCCTTCCGACGCCGAAGCCGCGGACTTTCATGCCTTGGGAATGACGGAAAAAACCTTCCGCGAGCAGGCCGGAATCCTCGAGGGCGTGGCGCTGCACGGGGACGCTTCGAATCTTCTCGCCGCGACTTGGCGCGAGCCGTCGTTCTCGGTCAACGCGGTGGAAGCCGGGCTGCGCAAGTCGGCGGGCAATGTGCTGCTCGATTCGGCATGGGCGCGCGTGGGCCTTCGCCTCGCGCCCGGCATGGACCCGGTGGAAAGCACCCGTCTCGTGGTCGAGCACCTGCACGCGCATTGCCCGTGGGGCTTGCGTCTCGAGGTAGTCCCGGAACAGGGCGCCAAGCCCTGGAAGACCCGGCCCGACCATCCCGTCTTCGCCGTCGCGAAAAAAAGCCTCACCGAAGGCTTCGGCAGCGAGGCCGTCTGCATCGGCTGCGGGGGCACCATTCCTTTCGTGGATACCTTCACCGGCATCCTCGGTGACGTGCCGGCCCTTCTCGTGGGCATCGAGGATCCCTATACGAACGCGCATTCCGAAAACGAATCGCTGCACCTCGGTGACTTCGACAGCGCCGTGAAGTCGCAAGTAAGGTTCTTCGCGGACCTTGCGGAATGGGCCGCGTCCCCGCGGAGCCCATGACCGCCAAGCCCTTCGACCTCGCCATCCTCGGCGGCGGCATCATGGGCCTCTCCGTGGCCTTCGAGGAGACGATGCGCGGCAAACGCGTCGCCGTCCTCGATCCGAACGGATTCGGGGGCAAGGCCTCCTGGGCCGCGGCGGGCATCCTCAACATGCGCGCGGGCGTGCTGGCAGGGTCGCCGTTCCGTGCATTCCACCTGCGTTCGGTGCCGATGTATCCCGAATGGCTCGCCCGCATCGAAGCCGAATCCGGACTCAAGGTGCCCTACACCCGCGCGGGCGACTATCAGATCTTCCTGGGCGATCCCGCGCAAGACGCGGAGACACATCGCATCCTCGACGAGCGCGAGGACCAGCTCCGCCGCGAGCGCGCCTCACGCTTCACGCGGCTTTCGGAGTGGCCCGCCTTCCTCAAGCCCTACGGCGCGCACGGCCCCGTGCGCCTCTACCACTTTCCCGACGAGGCCTACGTCAACAACCGTGCGCTGATCGACGCCCTTGTCGCCGCGCTGAAGCGGCGCGATGCAGACCTCTTCCCCGCCGCGCGTGTGACGCGCATGAGGAAAGCGGAAGGTCTCCACACGCTTGAGGGCGAAGGCCTCTCGTTGCGCGCGCGACAGGTCCTGGTCGCGGCGGGCGCCTGGTGCAACGAACCGCTCGGCCTGCTGGGGCTCTCGATGCCCCTATCGCCCG
>DATAHJ010000342.1:0-6017 GCA_036263275.1 Fibrobacteria bacterium
CCATGCTGTCCTGGTTGCAAAGGTGGTAGGCGCCGTCGCAGGTGAAGCCGAAGCGGTTCCAGTACTTCTGGGGGAAGAGGCGCGCGGTGTAGATGTTGTAGCTCGAGGTGGCCGTGGCCTGGCCCGACGCGAAGCCGTTGGAGGTCTCGGTGGTGGAACCCTCCCACAGGTAGCTGTCGCGGGTGATGGGGTAGAAGCGGTTCGTGTTCGTCTCGCTGCCCACGGCGGCGGCGATCGACACGGCCGTGGAGCTCGCGCGCACGCCGTGCTGGGCCGTGATGCTGTTGGCGGCGGTGGCGGTGTTCTGGAAGATCTGGCCGTCTTCCATCTGGCCCACGGCGCGCGAGTTGGCGGAGCCCGTGCCCTGCGCCCAGGTCTGGAAGAGGGTCGTGTCGGACTTCATCGCGGTGTGCTTGAAGCGCCAGGTGTAGCGCGCGCCGCACTCAATGCCGCCGGTGGTGGTGCCGGGGACGCGGGCGGAGCAGGAGTTGTTGCCCGTCACCGCGTACACGAAGTTCTCGAGGTGGTAGAAGGGGAAACCGCTGCTGAAGTGGGTGTCGAAGTTCTGCGTCGAGCCGGCGTTGCCGATGTTGTGCCACAGCACCTGCGGCGGGCCGGCCGAGTCGTTGATGTTCGGGTAGAAGACGACGTACGGGGAGATGACGATGATCACGCCGCCGTTGACGACCTCGATGCCGCCCGGGATGTTGAGGCCGGTGAGAAACACCTTGAACTTGTCCATCACGCCGTCGCCGTCGCTGTCGGTGAGGATGAGGACGCGGTCGTTGCCGCCCTGCAGGCGGTTGTTGTTGGCGTTGCCGCTGGCCTCGGCCGCGCGGGTGATGTTGGGGTAGCTGCGCGGCTCGACGGCCCACACGCGGCCCTTCTCGTCGAAGGTGAAGTGCTGGACGTAGGCCATGGTGCCGGTATCGCTGCCGGTGCCATGGATTTCCTCCGAGGCGAACAGCTCGGTGCGGAAGCCCGAGGGAACCTGCTGGCAGTTGATCGACTGCGCCGGGGGAAGGGGATCCTGCATGGTGCAGTTGTTCTGCGTGCCCGAGGCGCAGTTCTGCACGAACGCGGTGCCGGGCTTGATGTTGAACTGCGCCCAACCGTTGTTGGAGGTCGCCGGGGCCACCGAGCGCGTGAACGTGGGGCACGCGCCGGTCTTGACGACGGGGCCTCCCACTGCGATGCCGGTAAGCGCCAAGGCCGCAAGGCCGGAAAGAATCAAACCCGATTTCATTGGAGACTCCTTGTATTGAAGCGCCCGGCTACTGGGAAACCGACGGGAAACCGGCGAGAAACCTGAAGTGCGGGAATTTCGTTCTGGAGTAATTTATCGCGGATTGTCGATTTTACGTTGGGGTTTTTTTCACGAAATAGGTTCAAAAATTGTTATTTTTACTGTCCAAATTCCACAAATTAGTCTCATTTTTGTCTATAAAATCATATTTTTAATACTCAAACGATAAAATCCCATTCAGCCAAAGCAACCCTTCCAACAGGCTTTCCGGACCATGGGATCGGCCGTCCTCCACTGGGTTCGATCAGGGCGCGACGATGATGCGCGTATCGCGGTTACTTCGAAACCGCGATACGCGCAAACGCGCGCTTGCCCGTGCGCAGCACGTGCTCGCCGGAGACGGCCACGTTCGCCTTCACGTCGCGCACCTTCACGTCGTCCCACGAGACGCCGCTGTTCTCGATGAGGCGTCGCGCCTCGCCGTTGCTCTTCGCCAGGCCCGCGGTCACGATCAGGCCGGGGAGGAAGTGCTCGCCGGCGGGGACTTCGATGCGGGGCATGTCCTCGGGGAGGATGTCGCCCGCGTGGATCTTCTTCTCCGTCTGCGCGGCGTCGTCCGCCGCTTTTTTCCCGTGATATTGCGCCACGATGTTCACCGCCAGTTCTTCCTTGAGGATGTTGGGATGCAGGGTTCCCGCCTTCACCGAGTCAAGCTTCGCCCGCACGTCTTCCGCGGGCACGTCGGTGAGCAGCTCGAAGTAGCTCTCGACCAATGAATCCGGCAGGCTGAAGAGCTTGTGGTACATGGCCTGCGGCGGCTCGTCGATGCCGATGTAGTTGCCCAGGCTCTTGCTCATCTTCTCGCGGCCGTCGGTGCCGAGCAGGATGGGGAGGAACATGCCCGCCTGCGGATCCTTGCCGAGGGCGCGCTGCAGCTCGCGGCCGCGGAGCACGTTGAACTTCTGGTCGGTGCCGCCCAGTTCCACGTCGGCGTCGATCTCCACCGAGTCGTGGCCCTGCATCATGGGGTAGAGGAACTCGTGCAGCGAGATGGGCTGCCCGCCCTCGTAACGGTTCTTGAAGTCCTCGCGCTCGAGCATCTGGGCGACGGTGATTTGTCCGAGCAGGCGGATCACCTCGAGGAAGGTCATCTTGCCGAACCACTCGCCGTTGTAGCGCACGATGGTGCGCGCGGGGTCGACGATCTTGAAGAACTGCTGCTTGTAGGTCTCCGCGTTGCGGAGCACGTCGTCATGGCTGAGCGGCGGGCGCGTCTTGTTCCGCCCCGACGGGTCGCCCACCGTGGCCGTGTAGTCGCCCACGATGAGGATGACGCGGTGCCCGGCGTCCTGGAACTGGCGCAGCTTGCGCATCACCACGGTGTGGCCGAGGTGGATGTCGGGGGTGGTGGGATCGACTCCCAGCTTCACGTTGATCGGGGAACCCTTGGCCAGCTTGGCCTTCAGATCCTCTTCTCCGAGGATTTCCGCGACGCCGCGGGTGAGGGTTTGCCAGGTGGAAGAAGAGAGGGACATGCGGGAAAAGTTACGAATTACGAGTTACGAGTTGTGGATGGACAGTGTTGAATCGGGATTGTGTGCCCTGGCGTACCCTTTAACTCGTAACTCGTAATTCGTAACTCTCACGCCGTGAACACTTATTCCTGGGCCCTTTCCCTCCACATCGTCTCCATCGTGAGCTGGTTCGCCGGGTTGTTCTACCTGGGCCGCCTGTTCATCTACCATGCCGAAGCGCTGGGCAAGCCCGAGGCGGAGCGCGCCGTGCTTGTGCCGCAATTCGCGTTGATGGAGCGGCGCCTGTGGTCCGCGATCACGAATCCGGCCTCGATCGCCACCTTCGTCACGGGCGCCTGGCTGCTTTATCTCACGGGCGCGTGGCGCCTGCCCTGGTTTCACGCCAAGCTCGTCTTCCTGATCCTGCTTTACGCCTACCATGGCCGCAGCGGCCGCATCCGTCGCGGGCTTCTCGAAGGTCGCGCGCCTTCCGTGAAGGCGCTGAGGTTTTGGAACGAGGCCGCGACGGTTCTGCTGTTCGCCATCGTCTTCACGGCCGTATCGAAGCAGGCCTTCGGCGCGGGTTACGGGCTGGTCGCCGTGGCGATCCTCACGGCGGTGGGAGGCGGAATCTTTTGGGCCAAGAAGAAAAAATGATGGAATGATGGAAAGATGAAATGATAGCGGTTGCGCCTCTGCAACATCTTCCTCATTCCATCATTTCATCTCTCCATCATTCCGTGTCAGTCCGGTAATTTCGGTTTCGCCCACGCGAACGCATACGCCCCCGCAAGCGCACCGAGCAAGGTGAAGACCGCGAAGAACTCTCCTCCTCCCAGCTGTGCGTAAATGGGGCCCGGGCATGTGCCCGCGATGTACCACCCCACGCCGAACAGGAAGCCCCCGAAGAAGACCCCCTTGTGCATGGGCACGCGTTCCACCACCACCGGCTCGCCGTAGGGCGTGCGCGGCTTGAGCCGCTTGACGATAGCCACCAGCACGGCTCCCACGACGACCGCCGAGCCGATGATGAGATAAAGGTCGGGTTCGCGGAAATGGAACATGGCGCGGATTTTATGCCACGTCACGACTTCGGACTTGGTGAGCACGAGGCCGAAGAAGGCCCCCAGCAGGACGAAGCGGAGGTTCTTCACAGTACACCCCCGATCAGCATGCCCAGCCCTGCGGCGGTCAATCCGCCGGCGAAGAACGAGAGCGTGGCGTAGAGGCTGGGCAGCTGCAGGCTCGAGAGTCCCATGATCGAGTGGCCCGAGGTGCAGCCGCGCGCCCAGCGCGTGCCGAAGCCCACGAGGAACCCTCCGCCCAGCAGCTTGAGCGCGCCGCTCGCGGAGTGATAGTGCGCGGGGAGGAACTCGACCGGGGCGTTCGAGAGGAAACGCACGGCGATGAAGGATCCGAGGGCGATGCCCAGCACGAAGAGCAGCTTCCAGGAGTTCCCGCGCCAGTTCGCGTTCGCGAGGTAGGGGAGCTTGCTCTTGGGCAGGAGCGCGGCGCAAATGTCGCGGAAGCTGCTGGAGACGCCGAGCGATTGGCCGCCCAGCACGAGCACGAGTCCGACCGTGAGGCCGATGAGCGGGCCGCTGATCCACCAAGGCCAGGGGGAGAGGAGGAGGTTCATGGGGCTCAATATACCCCTCCCCCAATTGCCCGGTTCCACGACCTTCCGGGGTACGGATCCGCCGCTGAGCCATATTAAGGGATAAATTCGCAAAAAGCGAATTTTATTGGATTTTTTTATCAAATTCAGACTTCAAATCGAAATGTCAAAATGCCAAAAATTATTTTTAAATGCAACAAAATTGATTTAAATCGACATATACTTCTTGCCATTCAGTCAATATTTGCACTACAACGTGGAGGGCCTGATGCGCTGGAACAGCTTCATCCCAGTCTTGCTTGCAGGCGCTTCCTTGGCCGCGGCCAGCGCGGTCGAAAGATGGACGACTTCGACGGCGGACACGACGACGCACCATGTCAATACGCAATACGGCAAGGTCGCGGTCGGAGTGGAGGCCACGGGAAACAACGGCGTGGCGCTCGGCGCCTCGGCGCCCGGATCGAACGCCTTCGCCGTGAAAGCCGCCGCGTCGGGATCCGGCGGCATCGCGGTGCAGGCGGACGCCACCGGCACGGGCGGCAAGGGAGTCTCCGGAAACGGCAACCAGGTCGGAGTCTACGGAACTTCCCCGGCGGGCTACGGCGTGCAGGGGGAGTCGAGCGCCTCGGGCGGAACGGGAATATATGGGTACGGCGCCTTTCGTGGCGTCGTGGGCGCGAGCCTTTCGAACGGCGTACACGGCGAAGGCAACGACGTGGGCGTGGAGGGATGGTCCTACAACGGCGAGGGATTGTTCGGCTGGGGCTTCGGCAACGGCACGGGCCTCCGCGCCCTCGCCTCGGGCTCGGGATCCGGAGCGGACGTGAAGTCGCAGCAGGGCGTCGGCCTCGTGGCCACGTCCGTCGACAACACGGCGATCGTCGCGACCGCGAACAACCAGTACGGCACGGCGATCCAGGCCAACGGCGCCACGGGCGTGAACGCCAGCGTCTACACGACGGAGGACTATTCTTCCGCCATCGCCTTCAACGGCTATGCCTGGGGGAACGGCAGCGGCAGCTCCTACGGCGCCTTCCTCACCGCGATGAGCGGCGACTACGCCTACGGCGTCTACGGCCATGCGAGCGGCGGCACGGAAAGCTGGGCGGGCTACTTCACGACCAACGTCTACATCGGCGGCTACCTCGACAACCCTTCCGACGTGATGTTCAAGAAGAACATCCAGCCGATCGAGGGCGGGCTCGCCAAGGTGATGGCCATGCGCCCCAAGACCTATGAGATGAAGGTGGATGAGTTCAAGGGCAAGGTGAGTTTGCCGCCGGGAAAACAATATGGGGTGATCGCGCAGGAACTGGAAGAAGTGCTGCCCGAATTGGTGAATCAGGTCACGGCCCCTGCCGAACTGACGCCCGACGAGCGCAAGCGCGGCGTCAAGCGCGACCCCACGAAGTTCAAGTCGGTGAACTACATGGCCCTGATCCCCATCCTGGTCCAGGCCATCCAGGAACAGCAGGCCGAGATCGAGGCCCTCAAGGGGCAAAAATGAAGGCGGGGGGGAAATGATTCCCGGCGGCGCATCGCGGACGGTTTTCGCCTGCGTACTCGCCTTCGCCGCGTCGACGCCGGCGTGGATGGTCGCGGTGTACACGCGTCCGGGCGAAGCCATGAAGCCGGAGGA
>DATAHJ010000343.1:0-3699 GCA_036263275.1 Fibrobacteria bacterium
GCATGTGGCGGTGATGGATGAGCGAGGCCACGGAGATGATCTTGAGGCCGTGGCGCCGCGCGAAGCGTCCGCAATCGGGCAGCCGCGCCATGGTGCCGTTGGCCTTGAGAATTTCGCAGATCACGCCCGCGCAACCGAGGCCGGCCATCTCCACGAGGTCCACCGCGGCCTCGGTATGTCCGGCGCGCACCAGCACGCCGCCGCGGCGGGCCTTGAGCGGAAAGGTGTGGCCCGGGCTCACGAAGGCGTCGGGGCCGAGCGACTCGTCCGCGAGCTTGCGCGCGGTGAGGCTGCGGTCGGCGGCGGAGATGCCGGTGGTCACGCCCTCGCGCGCCTCCACCGACACCGTGAAGGCCGTCTCGTGGCGCGCGCGGTTGCGGTCGGTCATGGGCGGCAGCGAGAGCTTCTCGACGCGGTCGGCCGAGAGCGCGACGCAGATCAGCCCGCGGGCGTGGCGCGCGAGGAAGTTGATCTTGGCGGGCGTGGACTTCGACGCGGCGAACACCACGTCGCCCTCGTTCTCGCGGCTCTCGTCGTCGACGACCACGACGGGGCGGCCGCGACGGATGTCGGCCACGGCGCTCTCCACGCTGTCAAACCGCATGGGCGCTCCCCTGCAGCCGGGCTTCGCGCGCCTGCAACTGGCGCTCGATGTGCTTCGCGAGGATGTCGACCTCGAAGTTCAGGCGCGCCCGCGGCGCGGCGGAGCCGAGCGTCGTCACGGCGAGCGTGTGGGGAATAAGGGCGACGCGGATGCGATCGTCCTCGACGGCCGCGATCGTGAGGCTCACGCCCGCGAGCGTGATCGAACCCTTGTAGACGCAGAACGGCAGGAACTCCGCGGGCAGTCGCACGGTGACTTCGCGGCCGCCGTCCACTTCCTTCACGTCGGTGACTTCGCACACGCCGTCCACATGCCCCAACACGAAATGACCGCCCATCGGAGTGGCGGCGCTCATCGCAGGCTCCAGGTTGACCTTGCCGCCGACGGCCCACAAGTCGAGCGTGGTCTTGGCCAAGGTTTCCGGAACGGCGCAGGCGGTAAAGCTGTCGCCCTCGAGTGTTTCAACCGTCAGGCAGACGCCGTCGCAGGAAACGCTGTCGCCCACCGCAAGCTTCGGGGCGGTGGCGGGCGCGGTGATCGAAAAGCGCACGGCGTTCCCATCCGGGATCCGGGCACGGACGCTTCCGATCTCCTGCACGATTCCGGTGAACATCGCACCCCTTGATCATTCCTGAAATGCCGACGGCGAAGTTTAGGGGTGAATAATCATTCACCCCGACATGCGCCGCCGGAACTCCGCCAATATGTCTTGGCCGAGGGGCGTAAATCTATGAATTTCAAGGGGTTTCGCCCATCGAGGGGCTAACCCTGCGCTCCAGGCCTCCCCTCCGGGCAAAAGCACGGAAGCCGTCACGACATGCAGGATATCGCAGAGCCCCGCCTCGAGGAACGGGCTCCATACGCCTCTCCCCCCCTCTAGCAGCACCTCGTGGTATCCGCGTTCGGCGAAAAAACCCATCAACTGGTCGACAAGGGGCTTTCCACCCTCCCGTGCCAGGCGAAAATGGCCGATTCGATCCGGAAGGCCCGTGGACGCATGCGCGGACAGGACCGTGGTGCCCGACTTGCGCCCGGCCGCGAAGACGCGCAATTTGGGATCGAGACGACGACGGCGCGTCAACACGAGGGCATGGGGGGCTGCACCTCCGGTCAGGCGGGGCGTCAGGTCCGGATCGTCGATCCGGAGGGTCGAACCTCCGATGAGAATGGCGTCGGCGCGGGCGCGCAACGCGTGCGCGAAGCGCCGCGCCTCTTTGCCGGTGATGGCGGTTTCGCGGCCCGGGGCCGCATTGATGCGGCCGTCGAGGCTCTGCGCGATCTTGGCCACGATGCGCGGCCGACCGTGCCGCATGTAGAAGAAGAACGGGGCGTAGAACTCTTCCGCTTGTTCGCGCAGCACACCGGTCACGACCTCGATTCCGGCACGCCGAAGCTCCTCGAAACCCTTCCCTGCCACCTTGGGGTTCGGGTCCTCGCAGGCCGCCACCACCTTGCGCACGCCCGCCTCCACCAGCGCCCGCGCGCAGGGGGGCGTTCGCCCGAAATGGGCACAGGGCTCGAGGGTGACATATAGGGTCGAACCGGCCGCCTCCCCTAGCGCTTTGCGCAATCCGACGATTTCCGCGTGGGGTCCCCCCGCCGGACGCGTTGCTCCGGACGCTATGATTAGGCCGTTTTTAACAAAAATGGCTCCCACCGGCGGATTCGGCAAAGTCGAGCCTTTGACCGATTTGGCGGCCAAAAAGGCTTTTTCCATGAGCTTTTGGGACTTTGTTTGCGCTGCCATCGTGTCAATCTCGTTGTATTTTATCGACAAGACAATTACATTGCGGTCTTTCAAACTCCGGGGGGCATCATGAGCGTCGAAAACCTAACCAATTCGCCCATCCCGGCGACCCACTTTTCCCCGGAAGACTTCCGCAACAATTTTCTCAGCCGCCTGCGCAAAAACGAGCTGGTCGAGAAGTTGATGGAGCTCCTGCCCTCCAACATCATGCTCTACGTCAAGGACGCCGAGAGCCGCATGATCATGGGCAACCAGGCCTTCGTCCGGCAGATCGGGCTCCAGAACGAGCGCGACATCATCGGCAAGAACGACTACGACTTCTTCTGGCCCCTGCAGGCCGACGCCTACCGCCGCGACGACGCCGAGGTGCTCCGCTCCGGCAAGCCGCAGCTCGAGAAGTGCGAGATCATGCCCACCGCCGACGGGGTGGTGGACTGGTACCACACGAGCAAGATGCCGCTGCACGACGCCGACGGCAACATCGTGGGCATCGTGGGCGTGACGCAGGACACGCGCACGAGCAGCGGCGCGCAGCAGGCCTTCCGCGCGCTCGAGCCGGCGATCCGCCACATCATGGACAACTACGCGAAGCCGATCCACGCCGAGGAGCTGGCCGCCATCTCGGGCCTGAGCCTTCCGCGCTTCACGCGCCGCTTCAAGCGCGAGTTCCAGGTGACCCCGGGCCGCTATCTCACGATGGTGCGCCTCAACGTGGCGTGCCGCCTGCTCGCGAGCACGCAGAAGTCGATCGCCACCATCGCGCTGGAGTCGGGCTTCTACGACCACTCCTTCTTCACGAAGCAGTTCGTGAAGTACAAGGGCATGACGCCCAAGGAATTCCGCAGCCGCTTCGCCGAGATGCCCGACCAGAAGCGGTTCTTCCCGCTGGGCGTGGCCGAGTGGCGTGAAACCGCTTAAACGGAAAATGCGAGAACGATGAAGGGGAGGGTGGAAACACTCTCCCCCTTTTTTTATGCGCGGGGCGCAGGATTCTTCGTTCGTGGGACTTCGGGGAGCAGGGCGTGCGCAGGGCGCGGGGATGGGAATTAATTTGGGACGAGGGAAATAATGAGTACAGATCCGTCCAGTAGAAAACGGAGGCGATATGATTCGAGCAATGGGATTGGTCGTAGTGATTGTTCTTGTGGGGTGCCTTGAGGGGCCAGCAGGCCCGCAGGGAGAAACCGGGGAACGTGGTGCAACTGGGGCAACAGGCGCGACTGGAGCAACGGGTGCTACGGGTGCTACGGGCGCTGTCGGTGCTATGGGGCCACAAGGCCCTAAGGGGGATTCTGGCGCTAGAGGTCCGCAAGGGGTGGCTGGATCTGGGACGAAGGCGTACTACATC
>DATAHJ010000344.1:0-3935 GCA_036263275.1 Fibrobacteria bacterium
CCCCATCATGCACCGGTAGGCGTCCTCCGGCGTGCACACCAGCGGCTCCCCCCGCACGTTGAACGATGTGTTCACCACCATCGGAATGCCCGTCCTCTCGCCCACCGCCTTGATGAGGGCGTGGTACAGCGGCTCGGTTTCGCGGCGCACGGTCTGCAAACGACCCGTGCCATCCACGTGCGTGACGGAAGGGAGCTTCGCGCGCCACTCGGGCCGCACGGGATAAACCATCAGCATATAATCGGCCGGGACCGGAATGGGAACGTCGCACTCGAAATACGTCGCCGCGTCCTCCGCGCACACCGAGGGGGCGAAGGGGCGGAAGGCCTCACGATGCTTCACCTTGAGGTTGAGCGTATCGCGCATGGCCGGGTCGCAAGGATTGGCAAGAATGCTGCGGCCGCCCAAGGCGCGCGGGCCCCATTCCATGCGGCCCTGGAACCAGCCGACCACCTTGCCTTCGGCAATGAGGCGTGCCGCCTCGGACACGATGTTGTCGACGGAACCCAAGCGGTGATGAACGACGTTCTTCTGCTTCAGGAACACGCCGACTTCGTCCGAGGAGAATGAGGGTCCGAGGCGCGGGCCCGGCATGGCGGGCCGGGAAGGAGCGCGCGGGGCGCCGTTGATCGCATGATGCAGGTAGAGGGCGGCGCCGATGCTCGATCCCGCGTCGCCCGCGGCCGGCTGGATCCATACGTCCTTGAAACCGGTTTGCGCCAGGACTTTTCCGTTCGCCACGCTGTTCAGCGCCACGCCGCCCGAGAGCACCACATTGTCGAGTCCCGTGCGCGCACGCAGATGGCGCAACATCGCGAACATCGCATCTTCCGTCACGACCTGCACCGCCGCCGCGATCGCCTCGTGCCGATCCGTGACGGGCTCGTCGGGCTTGCGGACCGCGCCGCCGAGCAACGCGCATAACTTCTTCGACGGCATGCGATCGGCATATTCGTAGGTGAAGTATGAAAGGTCGAGCCGGAAGCTGCCGTCGGGCTTGAGGTCGATCACCTGACGAAGCTTGTCGATAAAGGGATTCGTGGCCGCATCCTTCGACCCGTAGGCCGAAAGCCCCATCACCTTGTACTCGGAGTTGTTCACCGAAAAACCGAGGTACGCGGTGATCGTCGAATACAGCAAGCCGATGGAGTGCGGAAAGCGAATCTCGTGGGTCAGGTCCACCCGTCTCCCTCTTCCCACCCCAAGGCCCGCCGTGGTCCACTCCCCCACCCCGTCCAGCGTCAGGATCGCGGCTTCCTCGAACGGTGAGGGATAGAACGCACCCGCGGCGTGCGACAGGTGGTGCTCCATGAAGTACACGTCGCCCTTGTAGCCAAGCTGCTTGCGGACAAGCTTGCGGACGCGCAGCTTTTCGCCCAACCATGAGGGCATCGCCAACCGGAAGGTTCCGTAGCTGCGGGGAAAGTGCTCCGCGTGCTGCGTGAGGAGTCGCTCAAACTTCACCAGCGGCTTTTCGTAGAAGGCCACTGCGTCCACGTCCGCGATGCCGATGCCCGCGCGCTTCAGGCAGAAGTCGATCGCTTCGTCGGGAAAGGAAGGATCGTGCTTGATGCGCGTGAAGCGTTCTTCCTCGGCCGCGGCGACGACGATACCGTCCTCGACGAGCGCGGCCGCCGAATCGTGGTAGTGAAAGCTGACGCCGAGGATGCGCATGGAGATTCCGGGGAACGTTAAAGTTACTCGCCGGAGCGGGTCTCGCCGCCCGCCAAGGCCTCGAAATGATACTCCAAGCGCTCGCCCCGGCTGTCGATCAGCAGCAGAACGTGCGGGCCCGGAGAGGGATCCGCCTCCATTTTATGGAACTCCCGGGTGGAGCCCAGGTAATCGTCGTCCAGATACCAGTATACCGTCGCGCCCGGATCCCGATGCACGGCCTCGAAAACAGTCCGGCTGCGGCGGGCATCCAGATCGAGCGGCACGTAGATCTTCGCGCCGCCACGTGGATAGATCAGTTCCATGGCGCGCAAACGACCCGAAGCGGGCGCGCCCTCCTCGCAGTCCGCGCGCCACGGCGGAAGCGGCCGGTAGTCGGAGTGACGCCGGCGGTAGTGCCACTCCTGCGAAGGAGGCAACACGAACCATGGCTCGTGTCGCATCGAAGCCACGGATTCGCACCCGTCGTGCACCCGCCAAGCCCCCGTCTGATCCAGGTGCACGAGTCGGTGATACGGGCAAACGGGCGTGCGACGACCCGCGAGCGGCGCATAGACCGTGTCGGGGCGGGGACAGTTCGGGCCGGGCCGCATGCCGCTGACGGGACAGACCGGGATTCTCGTCAGGTCATAGGAAGGGCGATGGAACAGGGTGGTGGCCGGCAAGAGGTTGAACACCTCGAACATCACCGGAGCCGCCATCTGGATTCCCGTCATGCCGGGGCGACCCTGCCCGTTCGCGTTTCCGATCCATACGCCCACCACATATTCGGGAGTGACTCCCATGGCCCACGCGTCCCGGAATCCGAAGCTGGTGCCGGTCTTCCAGGCCACCCACCGGCTGGAGTTGAACTGGCGCCAATACTGGTCCGCGTCGGGCCGCGCGACCTCGGCCATGGCTTGGAGCGTCAGCCACGCGGCGCCCGGGCCGATGGGATCACGGCCTTTCGGCTCGTCGAAAGCGGAGGTCCGCGAAGGCTCCGAGGATTCCGAGAGCACATGAGGCGGAAAAAACAACCGGCGCTTCGACCCTTCGTAAGTGGGATCGGATTCGCGACGTGCCTCCCGCGACAGCCCCGCATACATGCCGGCGAGATCCCATAACGTGCCTTCCGCGCCGCCCAGCACCAGCGTCAGCCCGTAGTCGTCCGAGGAGCGGGTCGCGGTCGTGAGACCGAGCCCGCGCAGAAGATAGAGGAAGCGTTCGATGGTGTGGTCGCGGAGCATGTGGACGGCCGGAACGTTGAGGGAGCGGGCGAGCGCCATCCTCGCGGGCACCACGCCTTCATATCCCCGGTCGAAGTTTTGCGGCGTAAAGCCGCCGATGCGCGAAGGCACGTCGGGCACGAGCGTGCCCGGCAACAACTCCCCCGCTTCCAGCATGGAGGCGTACAAGAACGGCTTCAGGAGGCTGCCCGTGCTGCGCGGCGAGGTGATGATGTCCACGTCGCGTCCTTCACTCGTCGCGCCGGGCATGTTGCCCACGTAGGCCAGCACCCGGCCTGTCGGGGCATGCAGCACGATGATGGCGCCGTTGCCGATCCCGTTACCTTCGAGTTCGGCGCGATGGCGCTCCAGTACCGCGGTCGCGCGCGCCTGCAAGTCGGCGTCCAGCGTCGTGCGCCATGCCGACGGCTTTCCTTCGCCCGCCAGCCGGTCCAGCAACTGGGGAGCGCCGCGCGGCAGGGCCAGCGGCTTCTCGGGCAGGGGTTCACGCAGGGCGAGCGCACAAGCGAGGCTGTCCATCACTCCTTCGCGCCAGAGGCGCTTCAGGAGCCGGTCCCGCTTCACGTGCAAGGCGTCGCGGTTCCGCCCGGGATGCATGAGCGCGGGGCTGTTGGGCAGGACCGCGAGGAGCGCGGCCTCGCCCCAGGACAATTCGTCGGGGGCGCGGCCGAAGTATCTCCAGGCGGCGGCCGGAAGCCCCACCACGTTTCCGCCGAACGGCGCATGCGCGGCGTAGAGCGAGAGGATCGAGTCCTTGCTGAAGGCCAGTTCGAGACGAAGCGCCAGCGCGGCCTCCAGCAGCTTCTCGCCCGCCGTGCGATCCTTGCCCTTGCGCGAAAGCCGGATGACCTGCATCGTCAACGTGCTTGCGCCGCTGACCGTGCGACGCTCCCGCAGGTTATCCCGGAGAGCGCGGAAGACCGCAAAGGGGTCGACCCCTGGATGCCGCCGAAAGCGGCGATCCTCGTAGGCTTGCACCGCCAAGGCGAAGCGTTTCGAACCGACGGGCCCTTCGGGAAATCGCCACTGGCCGTC
>DATAHJ010000345.1:0-5887 GCA_036263275.1 Fibrobacteria bacterium
CGCCACGCGGCTGAGAAGCTGCGGCACGTAGAAACCGCACCACACGGCCAAGGCCGCGAGGAATCCGTACGATGCCGGAGACCCATCCACGCCGCCCCAGGACGAGGGCCGGATCACCGCCACGGCAAGCGCCAACACATACGCCGTAAGCACCATGCCGATGATCCGGAGCAAGCGGGCGCGCATCAGCACCGCTCCGGAAGGGTGGTAACCCGGCCTGCTCCCGAGCTCACGGTTCCAGGCAAGGCCGAAGAGAGGGCCGTACCACAGGGCCCCGAGAGCGGCCTTGATCAGGATCGCGGCGAGGATGGCGGGATAGCTCAGGTGCAGGTCGGGTTGCATGGCGGCTCCGGGAAGGTTCCCCCTGAACTTAGCGCCGCGAGGAGGGCGGGGCGCGGGATTTCTCGTTTTCTCCCTCTCCGCCTTCACCCCCTGTCGCGCGCGTCCATCGCACGCCTTGGACCGGCGTGCCGCCGAGCGCGGCGTGGCGGCGCAGCGCGCTGAAGCCTTCCCACGATCCCGCGCCGAAGCGCACGCCCAACGAGGCGGTTTCGCGCGCGGGCGCGAAGCCCGCATAGATGGAGAGGAGCGAATGCAGGCGCAAGCCGAATCCATGGCGGAATTCTCCCTCGGCCCCGAAGTAGCGCTCGATGGAGTAGCGCCACGAAGCGGCGTTCCCGCCTGCGCCCCCGAAGTCGCTGCCGCAGTCGGCGCCGAAACCGATCAGTCCATCCTCCCACGCCGCGCCCAGGGAGGCGAAGGAGCGCGGCCGCCAGAGCATGCCAAGCCCGCCGCCCACCCCCCCGTCGCGCCCCGTCGCGCCGCCGACGCCGAATCGGAGCGCGCCGCCTCCGCTCCACCTTTCACCGAGGCGCGCCGCCAGCGTCCCGCGAAAGAGCGAGACCGAAACACCTTCGCCCGCGGACAATGTCCGCACGCCGAAGGACGCGCCCCAGCGCGGGGCGTCCCGCGCCGTCTCCACTTCGACCACGTGCATATCGTCCAGCCCGAAGGGCGCGTAGCCCGCGGCCGACACGCTCCAGGCCGGAGCGCCGAGCGTGGCGGGATTGTCGCCGCCCAGGCGATCCCATCCGGAGAGCGACCCGGCTCCCGACGTCGCACCGTAGGCTCCGGAGAAGGGAACGTCCGGAATTTCGGCGCGCACGGGAAAGAGGGACGGAAGCGCGGCGAGGGGGACGAGAAAAACATCGCGGAGTTTCATGGGAGGATCGCGAGCGTACGACGGACGCCCGGGCCTTCGCGCGGATCGAGGTGAAGGATGACCGGCCCACGCCGCGCACCAAGGTCCGGGCACGAAGCTTGGGGCAACGCATAGGCCACTGGGCCAATCGCGTTGCGCGCCAAGGCACAGAGCGGGCGACCGTCGAGGTCGTAGACGCGCAGGTCGTAACGACCCGAGACGGGCGCCCGCACGTCGATGACGAAGCCGGCGTCGCGCGGCCGCCAGCGCGCGGGCGAAGGCAACGTCAGGGCGTAGCCGTGCGCCGAGGCGGCGGCCTCTTCCGACTCGAGGCTGACGCACGCCTCACGCGGCCAGGCGCCGCCGACCGGATAGATGACGCTGTCGAGCACGAGGCCGCCCGCGAGCGAAAGACGGAGGGTGTCGGCGGAATTGCGCAGGTTGGGCCACGACGAGAGCGCGACAAGGCGGGCGCCCGGACGCCAGATCCGGAGCTCCGCAGTGTCGGCGCCCGTCGTGATGACCCCGCCGGGCTCGAGCGCGCCGGGGAATGCGCCGCCGAAGGCGCGCCCCTCAAGCCTCAGTTTCGCCGTGGGCGCGGCGAAGGCCGCGTTGTTGCGGATCTCGATCCATTCCGGCTCGCCGTTCTTGGGGCGCGCACAGTAGGATGAGATCGAGAGAATGCTGCCCGCGCCCGCGGTGAGCGCGAAGTGCGAGTCCGCGGGCGCGCCGGCGGGATCGACGATCAGCGCGCGCAAAAGCGCCGCATGCGCGGGACGCAGCGCGCGGCGAAGGGCCACGCGAGAGCCGTCGCCCTCATCGCTTCCACAGTCCGCGGGGGACACGCCGAGCGTGTCGGCCGCGTCGGGCGCGCCGTCGAGGTCGAAGTCTAGCGCGAAGAAGACGCGCGCGCCCACCATCGCCGGCGGATCGTCACACGGAACGGAGGCCGACCACAGCACGCCCCCGCCCGGCGCGGCCGCGAGCGTCGGCCGCGCTTCGAAGCGAAGGGAAGGCGCCGGCAAGGCCGTTGCGCACGCGAAGGCCGCGAGCGCAGCGAGCCCGAACACCCGGAGTCCGCGAAGGAGACCCCCTGATGAATGAAAGGACCGGAACATCGAATGCTTGGACGCATTCGATGCCGCTTTGGATCGACCGGACCGTGACCGCCGTCACGGTGACGGGAATTTTCAGGCTTTAATCTTCGAGCGACAGGTCGATGCCGCGGGCCTCGTCGCCGAACGTGAGGGAAAACGGTCCGGCGGATTCGGCGGGCGTCAAGCCGTCCTCGGCCGTGGCCAGGGCGGTGTCGTCGACCGGAAAGGGAAGCGATGCGACCTCTCCGGCCTGCGCGAGGGCCAAGGCCAGCGTCCAGGGCAAGGAGTGCAGAAATTTTCCCATGACATCCTCCGTGCAAGCAGCGGAATGAACTGGGAGGAATGTAGACCGGAGAGAAGCGGGCACGGGCAACAAGTCGGCAACGCTTCGGTCACGATTCGGTTTCGGGATTCTGACGGAGTCTCGCACCCCCCGAAATCGGGGCATGAAGCGAGAGTTCCGCCACCTCGCCGTTAGGCGAGAGCTTCCCTGAGGGCCGTCAGGCGAGCGTCTCTCGGATGCGCGCGCCGCCGAGGAGGCGGTCGCCGTCGTAGAAAACGGCGCTCTGCCCCGGGGCGATGCAGTAGCCGGGCTCGCGCAACGTGACGTGCGCCCGACCGTCCGCCTGGCGCTCGACGAGCGCGGGCACGGCGGGAGAGCGATAGCGGTACTGCACGAGGCAGCCGCGCGCGCTGCCCACGCGCCAATCTGGCCCGAAGCCGTTGAAGCGGTCGGCGACGAAGGCGCGCGAATAGAGCTCGTCCTTGCGGCCGAGCACGACCTCGCCCGTGGCGGTATCCAGCTTGCGCACGAAGAGCGGCTCGCCCGTCGCGATTCCGAGGCCCTTGCGCTGGCCCACGGTGTAGTATGGGATGCCGCGATGCGCACCGAGGCTCTCGCCGCCGGGGCCGACGAACTCGCCCGCGGGAATTTCGCGCCCCTCGGCGCGCGCGCGCGCGGCGACGACCTCGCGGTAGTCGCCGTCGGGCACGAAGCAGATGTCCTGGCTCTCGCGCTTGTTCGCGGTGCGGAGGTTCATCTCCGCCGCCAGCGCGCGCACTTCGGGCTTGGAAAGCCCGGAGAGCGGGAAGAGCGTCTCCGCGAGCGACTCGGGCGGAATGCCCCACAGGAAGTAGCTCTGGTCCTTGATCGGATCGGCGCGGAGGATGTAGACATCCTCCCCTTCGCGCGCGGTGGCGGCGTAGTGGCCGGTGGCGATGCGGTCGGCGCCGATGGCGCGCGCGCGCTTCCAGAGCGCGTCCCACTTCACGAAGCTGTTGCAGTTGACGCAAGGATTGGGCGTCTCGCCGTGGAGGTAGGCCTCGTAGAAGGGGCGGATGACGCGCTCTTCGAAGTCGTCCTGCATGTCGAGGGTGTAGTGCGGGATGCCGAGCTGGTCGCAGACGCGCTTGGCGTCCATCGCCGAGTCGGCGGTGCAGCAGGTCTTGTCGTCGTCGCAGGAGCCCTGCGAGGCGGGCGGGCTCCAGAGCTTCATCGTGAGCCCGACGACGCGGTAGCCCTGCCGCTGGAGGAGCAGCGCGGCCACGGACGAGTCGACGCCGCCGCTCATGGCGACGGCGACGAGGATGTCCTGCGGGGGCTTGCTGGCGGCGGGCATGGAGAGCAAAGGTAGGAAGGGGCATTATCTACCTTCCCGCCCCATGTTCCGGCCCGCCGCAATGCGCGTTTTCGTCCTTTTTTCGGTCCTCGGCGCCCTCGCCGCCGAAGCGGCCGACACGGCGAACTTCGCGATTCCCGCGAAGATCCCGGACAGCGTGAAGGCCGCGCAAGACACCGCCCAAACCGACACGACCGCAAGGAAACCCCGCGTCATTGTTCCCGACTCCTCGTGGCGCTGGCCCATGGGCGTTCGCGCTCGGACGTGCGAGGCGAAGCAGGAATATCCCGAGACGCCGGGACAATGCTGGCGGCAAAGCCCGCGCCGCGCGCTCATCGAAACCGGCTTCCCGGGCATCCGCGCCCTCGAATGGAACCTCAACGGGCTGGAGTTCGCGCGCACGGAAGCGTTCTACCAGGCCGCGCTCGCGCAGTCGCCTTACGGCACGGGCGGCCACATCCCCTTCGAGGCGTACGAATCGAACGGGCCGGGCGGCGTGCACACGGAAATCTGGGCGCCCGTGCAGCCGATCGACACGCCCATCACGGACCTCCATTGGACGCGCGGCGCGCTGCTGTTGAACCAGTTCGGCGTGCGCCTTCGGCGCATGGCCGGCAACCGCGCCTACGTGGGCTTCGACTTCTACTCGAACAGCGCCGACAAGCAGGCCTACGACTACGCGTTCCAGGTCCATCAACCCTACCTGGGTTCGGGCCGCGACAGCTCGTCGGTGGTCATCACCGACACCTCGCACAACATCACCTCGCAGCATGCAAGGCCGCGCCTCGGCTTTTGGCTGGGGCCCCGCACCGTGGTCGAAGGCTACGCCGACTGGCTGGCGAACGGCACCTCGATGGCGAACCCCACCAATATCTCGGCGAACGATTCGGTGCAGCTCCTCTACCCCGCGTCCTTCGGGGCATCAACATACGGCGCGGTCTTCGCGCATGCGGGCGATGACCACGCGTTCCGCTTCTCGCTGCGCCACGGCAGCTGGGACAGGAGCCTCTCGCCGCGCGGCGACTCCGCGGCGCGCTACGCGGAAAGCTCCTCGGGCACGCGCGACGCCTTAGACGCCGAATGGACCTTGCGCGCGCTGGTCGGCGACCCGCGCTTGTCGCTGGGCGTCGAGCGGACTTCGCAGGACGGCGCGCTGTGGACGGAGGGCGTCGCCGGCGGCGTCACGGACGGCGCGACGGGCGACCGTGAAAGCGTGAGCTTCGACTCGCGCCCCGACTGGGGTTTCCTCGCGCTTCTCCTGCGCGGCGAAGGCGCGCGCCGCCATCGCCCGGATGGCGTCGAGGAAATGCTGTACGGAGGCGACGCCGACGCGACGCTGCGATTGCCGTGGGGATTCCGTTTCACGGGCGGCACGGGCTGGAATCGCGAGGGCGCGCCGGAGGATTGGCTGTTCCGCAACCAGCCCGCGCTCGGGCTGTATCCGAGCCCCGGGCTCAAGCCGCGCGCGCACGCGCGCATGGCGGCGGGCGCGGGCTGGGAGAGCCGCTTTCTGTCGTTCGGCGCCGAGGCGGAGCGGCATCGCTTCGAGGATACCTGGCTGCCGCGCGCGCTCCCGGAGCCCGGCGTCTGCGCGCTCATCGGCGATTCGCTCGCCTACCCCACCGAAAACGCATCGGGAAACCCCGCATGCTCGGGTCTCGACAACCTTCCCGACTCGCTCGCCCTCGGTCGTGTCAACTACCACGAGGAAACGCGCGACCTCGCCCACTTGTGGCTGCGCCTCTCGCTGGGAAACTGGAAGCTCTCGCTGCGCAACACCTACCTGCTGGCGAACGCGGTCCGCGATCCGCGCCTGGGCTTCGTGGCCGACAACTGGACGCTGCCGCGCGATATCCTCAAGGGACAACTGCTGTGGCGCCGCGTGATCCTCGACGGCAAGCTGGGACTGCAGACACGCTGGGATTGGGAGTGGATCTCCAACCGCTACGTCTTCGCCTCGGATATCGACG
>DATAHJ010000346.1:0-1654 GCA_036263275.1 Fibrobacteria bacterium
CGCGCGAAGTCCGCGCCGGGCGCGTCCATCTTGTTCACGAACACCATGGGCGCGACGCCCGCCTTGCGCACCTTCTCCCACGCGGCGAGCGTCTGCGACTCCACGCCGCTCACGCCCGAGACCACCAGCACCGCGCCTTCCACGGCGCGCAGCGCGAAGTCCACCTCGGCGCCGAAGTCGACGTGCCCGGGCGTGTCGAGGAACGTGGTCCGCACGCCCTTCCACTCGTACGAGGCCACGCCCGCCTCAATGGTGATGCCCCGGCGCTTCTCCTCGTCGAGGTAATCCATGGTCGCGAGGCCCTCGTCGACCTCGCCGGTGACGGGAATGGCGGAGCCGAAATACAGCAGCCGCTCCGAGAGCGTGGTCTTGCCCGCGTTCACGTGCGCGAGGATCGCGATGTTGCGCTTGTTCGCGAGGGGGGTGGGCATGGGGGTATAAACTAACTCCGGGCGAAACTTCGTCGTTGTCGGTTGTCAGTTGTCGGTTGTTCCGTTCCATGGGGTGGCCACCGGGCCACCGTCGTGTTCGCCAACAACGACGAAGCATCAAACGCGAAGCATTGCGACAACGACAAAGCATCGCCCAGAGGCCTGCGCGACAACTTCCCCTTGGGTCAGCGAGAGAACACCGTGTGCAGCATGTGCAGCGAGAGCAGTATCAGCAGCAGCGCGAACAGCCGCTTGAGCGACTTCACCGGCAGGCGATGCGCCAAGTGCGCGCCCAAGGGCGCGGTGAAAGCGCTCGCGGCTGCCAGCGCCAGCGCCGCCGGCCAGTAGACGTAGCCCAGCGTCTGGGCCGGAAGGCCGGCCACGCCGCGCCCGTTGATCGCGTAGCCGAGCGCACCCGTGAGCGCGATGGGCAGGCCCACCGCGGCCGAAGTGCCGATGGCCGTCTGCAGGCGCACGTTGCACCACGCGAGGAAGGGCACGGTCAGCGAGCCGCCCCCGATGGCCACGAGCGCCGACACGCCGCCAATGCCTGCCCCCGCTCCCCCGAGCGCAGGCGCGGATGGCAGGCCGCGCGCGGGATGAGGCTTCGAATCGCGCGCCATCTTGATAGCCACGAAGCCCATGAAGGCCGCGAAGAACACCGCGAGGGGCTTGGCGGGCAGGCGCGCCGCGAGGAAGGTGCCCGCGAAGGTTCCGATCAGCACGCCGGGTGCGAAGCGCGCCACCACGCCCCACAGGACCGCGCCGCGACGATGGTGCGCAAGAAGAGAGGAGACGGCCGTGGGCACGATGGCGGCCATCGACGTGCCGAGCGCGAGGTGCAGGCGATGCTCGGGAGAAAATCCCTGCGCGGCGAACATCGCCGCCAGCACCGGGACCATCACGCCGCCGCCGCCGATGCCGAACAATCCCGCGAGCAGTCCCACGCCGCCGCCGAGAAGAAAATAGAGGAGGAGCCAGTGGGACATGGGGGAAAATTAAACTCCCGGGTTTAGGCTTCGAAGTTGTCGGTTGTCAGTTGTCGGGTATCGTTCCGTGTTCTCGTTCATTCCGACAACGACAACGGATATTCGCCGAAGAAAGGCGACAACGGACAACGACGAAGGATAGCCCGCAAAGAACCACCCCCTCCCCGACCCTCCCCCACCCTAGAATCGATATCCCACATTGATCAACGGAATCACCCACAGGTCGCCGAGGTT
>DATAHJ010000347.1:0-3619 GCA_036263275.1 Fibrobacteria bacterium
AGTTCGTCCAGTCCGTATCTCCCCAGGTAAATTCTTCAACTATTGTTTCTTTGATTGTGTCGAAGTCCTCTCTGGTTAGCGATTCCAAGGCCGGCATGTCGGCTGGCTCACCCTCTTCATTGAGCCAAAGATCCATTTGGCTATTGCTGCAAATCGTTTTATAAAGATGAATTAGTTCGTTTCCCGAGGCTTTAAACTCCTTAGGATGACCATCCATCCACATATCTCGAAACCCATCGATAGCATCTTCTATCAAGTGATGAACCAACGCTTCTTCGAATAGGGTTGCGGTTCTAGCCTCTTGCTCGCTAATTGTCTGGATAAAAATATTCCGTAGGGAGCAATAATATTCCCCGTTCGATAAGCCCTCAAAAAAAGAATATAGGCGCATATAAGAAGCGGAATCCCGGTGCATCCCAGTATCTTCTTCCTGTATGTCCATGTCTATTCGGATACTATTTATCAGGAAGTCCAGGTCGGCAAGGTCATAACGAGTGCCGCCACCGTTTTTCCTAGACTGAGCATTCCACATTTTTTATCCCATCCCCGCCAAAAACTCCCCGCTCTCCCTCACCGCCCATTCCCACCGGTCCTTGAACGGGTACAGGTCCATCGTGATGTCGCCGCGGTAGTCGAGCTCGCGAAGGGCAACGAACAACGATTTGAAATCGATGTCTCCCTCCCCGAACATCAAATGCTTGTGCGTCGTCCCCTTGATGTCCTCGAGGTGCAGGTTCGACACGTGCTTCCCCAGCATGCGCACGGCTCGCGCGGGATCTTCGCCCGCCACCGCGCCGTGCCCCACGTCGTAGTTCGCGAATACCGCCCCTTCGTGCGTTTGGCACAGCGCCAGCAGCTGCCCCGCCGAGCGGATCACATGCTCCGGCTCCTGCTCGATCGCCACCTTCACCGACTTGGGCCGCGCGGCCACGATGCGGGCCAGCGAATCGCTGAAGAGTTTTTCCTGTGTCGCGAAATCGCCCTCACGTTCCGGCAGGCCCGTCGTCACCGTCAGGAACGGGCTCCCAAGCGCTTCGGCCACACGGAAGGCCGCCACGGCGGCCTCTACGCGACGCAGGCGTCCCGCGGGATCGAGGGACGAGAGGCCCGGCGAATGCGCCACGGGGCCCAACAAGAAAGGATTGCCGAGTTGCACGTTGCGCACGCGCAGGCCACGGCTCTCGAGCTCGGTACGGTATCCCAGCCAGTAGGACGCGTCGTTCGCGCGCGCGAGCTCGTCGGGGCGCAGCGCCACCTCCACGCCCCGGAAGGGCGAAGGCAACAGGGCCTCGGCGATGTCGGAAGGGGAGAAGCGGTCGGGCAGCGACGCCGTGCTATAACAGAGCATCGCGGTATTCCGTGAGCGCCGCGCGCAGCGCG
The DNA here is from genome assembly GCA_036263275.1 of Fibrobacteria bacterium. GTDB lineage: Bacteria > Fibrobacterota > Fibrobacteria > UBA11236 > UBA11236 > UBA11236. The sequence goes on from DATAHJ010000347.1 coordinate 1,381, forward strand.
TCCTCGGGAACCGGGGTCAGCACCGTTTCGCCACGCGGGCCCATGTGCTTGTGCGGGCGGCCCACCGCGTCCATCAGGATGAACGACAGCGACTGGTCGCGCTTCTTGTTGTCGCGGCGCGCGCTCTGGATGATTTGTCCCACGGAGATGTCCGCGGGGATCGCGGGCACGCCGCGCAAAAGGCCGAGCAGCCCGCGCTGGCGCGCATGCTCGGCATCGGGCAGGATGCCCAGGAGGTTCGCGAGGCGGCCGGCCACCATCATGCCGTGGTAGACGGCCTCGCCGTGCAGCACGCGGCCCTGCGACAGGAACTCCACCGCATGGCCCACGGTGTGGCCGTACTCGAGCACCAGCCCGTAGGCGCGCTCGGTGGGGTCGAGCCGCGCGATCTCGAACTTCTGCTCGAGGCTGGAGCGGAGGATGCGGCGCAGCGCCGCGGGCCCCTGCGCGTCCTTCTCCCCGAAGATCGACAGCGCGTTGTCGTAATGCGCGCCGCCCAAAAGGATGGCGTTCTTGGCGTACTCCACCAATGCCGCGCGCACCTGGCGCGGCGTCTCGGTGGCGAAGAAGCGCGGGTCGCACAGCGCCGCCGCGGGCGTGGCGAAGAGGCCGAGGCGGTTCTTGCCGCCGCCGAAGTTCAGGCCCTGCTTGTTGGACACGATCACGTCGCTCTGCGCCATCATCGTCGTGGGCACGTGGACGAAGCGGACGCCGCGGTAGACGAGTCCGGCCGCGAGGCCGCCCACGTTCAGCACCACGCCGCCGCCGAAGGTCACTACCACCGACGAGCGCGTCGCGCCGCGGTTGAACAGCTCGACGCACAGCGCCTCGAGGTTCGAGAGCTTCTTCTCGTTCTCGCCCTCGGGAATCAGGATGACTTCAGGCGCGGCGGAGGCGCCGAGCACCTGCACGAGCAGCGCGCCATAGAGATCGAAGACGTGCGGATCGGAAACCACGAACACGCGGTCGGGCGCGAGGTCGCGCACGATCTCCGGCAGCTTGTCGAGCGCGCCGTCCCCGAAGTGGATCGGCATGCCGCCCGTCAGCGGAGAGGCCCACGTCTCCACGGGCATCGCGGCCGGAGCGGACGATTCTTTCCGCCCTGACGCACTATGAGGCGCGCCGGGCACGGACGTATGTTGAAACACCATGTTCGTATTCCGCGGTCGAAAGGCCGGATTCGCCCCGGCCCATGTAGTAGATTAAGATACCCCGAAAACCTCTTTTCGGGGCATGAAATCTCCCCGAAAACTGCCTAATTCGTGAAAAAACACCGTCTTACATACTGCTCCAACGTCCATCCCCTGCAAAACGAGGCGGTTTGGCGCGAGAAAATCGGATTTTTCGGCCCGAAACTGGCCGAACTGACTCGAACACGCCCCTTTCCGATGGGGCTTTGGTTCAATCAGGGGGTTCTCTCCGCGGTTCATGCATCGTCCGTTGACCTTCGCGATCGTCTCACCGCCTGGGGGGTGGACACGTTCACGTTCAACGCCTTCCCGCAGGGGGACTTTCATCAGCCCGTCGTGAAGCGCGCGGTCTACCTGCCCGACTGGACCGATCCCGCGCGCCTCGAGTACACGAAGCAGTGCGCGGAGCTCATGGCCGCGCTGCTTCCCGGGGACGAGGAATACGGCTCCATCTCCACGCTGCCGCTCGGCTGGCGCGAAGGCTGGACGCCGGAGCATTCCGCCCAGGCCGCCGGGGCGCTGGTCGACCTCGCGCTCTTCCTCCGCGACCTCAAGGCGAACACCGGGCGGCTGGTCGCGCTCGCCATCGAGCCCGAGCCGGGATGCGTGCTCGAGCGCACGCCGCAGGTGATCGCCTTCTGGAACCAGGTCCTGCGCCCCGCCGCCCGCATGCGGGACGGCGACGCGACGGCGGCCGTGGAGGAGCATGTCGGGCTCTGCTACGACACCTGCCACCAGGCCGTGCAGTTCGAGGACGCGGAAGAATCCCTCGCGGCCCTCGCCGCCGCGAAGATTCCCGTCCGCAAGATGCAGCTCTCCAGCGCGCTCGAGTTTCCCGCGGATCCGGAAGGCGCCTCGCGCGCGGCGAGGGAGGCCTTCGTCGAGCCGAAGTTCCTGCACCAGACGCGCGTCAAGACGCCCGAGGGCGTCTTCGAGATCGACGACCTGCCGCAGGCCCTGAACGCGGGGCCGGGACTGTTCGCTCATCCCTGGCGCGTGCACTACCACGTGCCCGTGCACGCCGACACGCTGCTGGACGGCGCCATCCG
>DATAHJ010000348.1:0-3065 GCA_036263275.1 Fibrobacteria bacterium
AGCCAAATGCCGGACATGGGGGTGAAGGGTAGAAAAGCCCGGAACGGGAAGGAATGGTGAGGGGGTTTTCTTCGCGGGCCTAAAGTGTTCGGGAATGATACGGGTCCATGATTTTGCCTGCGGCTACACGCCCATGTTTCCGCGATTCAGGATGCCTTTCGGATCGAAGGCGCGCTTGGTCTCCGCGATCTCGCGATAGGCGTCGCCCAGCAGGTACCACAAGTAGGGGCGCACCGTCCCGCTTTCGTCCGCGAGCTTCTTCTTCCCCACCCCGTGCTCGGCGCTGACAGTGCCGCCCAGCGACACGGCCTTGCGCGCGAGGCGCAGGTAAATGGAGCGCGCGAGCGCTTCGTCGGCATCGCTTTCACAAAGGAAGTTGCAATGCAGGTGGCAGTCGCCAATGTGTCCCCACTTCGCCGCGCGGACGGCATGAGGCGATTCGCCGCGCCCGAATTCCACCTCCATCTCCTCGTAAAAGGCGTACATCTCGGCGAAGCGATCCACGGGCACGGCGAAGTCGGTGCCGAACTTCGGGCGGCCGCGTTCCTTGAGAAGCTCCGCGACGCGGCGCGGCACGGCATAGCGGATTGCGTCGGATTCAGCATCCGGCAAAAGCCCGCGGCAATGAAGGGCGTCCGCGACTTGGAGGATGCGAGCGCGCGTTTCCGCATCGTCGGCGAAGGTTTCCACGCCCAGCGCCGCGCCTGCGGAAGAGTCCAGCGCGGAGGCGGGGACACCCGCTGCGCGCGCCAGGCGCAGGGAGGCGCCGTCGAAGAACTCGAGTGACACGATGCCGTCTCCTGCGGGATCGGGATAACGCTTGCGGTCGGCGCGCAAAGGACGCAATGCATCGGCGCAGGCCAGCGCCTCCGCCTCGGTGCCGAAAACCAACGTCTCCAGCCGGAAGGCGCGGCGCGGCAGGAAGCGCAGGCCGATCTCCGAGAAGGTGCCGAGAATGCCCTCGCTGCCGATGAAAAGATCAAGGAGGTCCATCTCCGGCGCCGCGAACAGGCCGGCCGCATTCTTGATTGCCGGCAGCTTATAGACGGGCACGCGGCCTTCGATCACGCGGCCGCACTCGGTGGCAACGGAGAAGTGACCGGCCGAGACGCGCTCGCAGCCGCGCCGCAGGTCCAAGACATCGCCGTCCGCGAGAATCACACGCAGCGACTCGACATATTCGCGCGTGGCGCCGAAAGAGAAGGTGCGCGGGCCGGACGCGTTGGCCGCGACGTTGCCGCCCAGGGTCGCGCGCAGTTCTCCGGGATGCGGTGGATACCAGAGGTTCAGCCCCTCGAGCGCGACCTTGAGGGCCGCCAACGGAACGCCGGGGGCCACGAGGCCGAAGAACGGGTCCTCTTCCGAAATCAGCAAGAAGGGCGCGGCGCGGCGAAACCCTGAACGATCGGACAATGTGTCGAACGCCGTCATGTCCACAAGCAGGCCGGAATCCCCCGGCACGGCCGCGCCCGCGAGGCCCGTCAATCCGGCAGCAACCGTGACGGGCGTTGCGGCATCATGGGCGCGGCCCAATGCCTCGCGCAGCGTCGCCTCGTCGCGCGGGCGCCTGACATCGATAAGCGCGCCGGGCGGCGGAAAGACGGCATTGCCGGCGTCGGAGAAAGGAAGACTCATGGACGTGAAATCTAATCGCGACCTAGAACCGATTCTCCACCGCCGCGTGGAGGAGCCCGTTGCCCGGCGAGCGATCGGGATTGAGAGCGTAGGTGATCGCCACGCTCCAGTCGCCGCGCGCGACCTCCATGCCGGCGCCGTAGCCCAGCACATCCTGCGGATCGTAGCGTCCCGTGAGCCGGTTGACGAGGCCCGGCGAAACGAAGGCAAACAGGCGGCCGCGCCGGCCCACGGAGAACTGGGGCTCGAGGTCGCCGAGCAAATAAGCATTGGTCTGGAACTCGCGTTCGCGATACCCGCGCAGCGAGCGCGCGCCGCCCACATCGTAGAGTTCGCCGCGGTTGGTGCGATCAAGCGGATAGTTGCTCGCGCCACGCAGCGCCACGCGGAGGCCGAAGCGCGGTCCCAAAGGCTTCCAACGCTCCCAGGAGGCGGTCGCCTGCGCGAGATAGTAGGCGCTGTCTCCGGCCGCTCCATCCAGCTCGCGGCGCACGATCGTGACACCCGTGGAACCGCGGCCTCCCGACCGCGTGAAGGGCACGCGGTCGCGGTCGTCGAAGAGGATGCGCACGCCCGAGCGCAGAGCGCGGGTACCCACATCGCCCGACCCGGTCGCCTCGCGGTTCGCCTGCGCCCCGAACTCGGCTTCGACGCGGCCCGAGAAGCCCAGGTCGCGGAACACAAAGAGACTTTGGTTCCATTCCCAAAAGAGGGTGTCCTGTTGCAGGAAAGATCCCTCCCAACGCGCGCCGATGGGGGATTTCAAGATCCACGGCTCCGTGTAGGAGGCCCGCGCCTCGCGCTCCCCGTTGTTGCGGTCGTCGAAAGAGAAGGAGGCGTCGCGCGCGGTGCCGCGAAGGTTGTAGAGACGCACGTCCAAATACCCCGTCAGGCGCCCGCCGCCTTCCGCGTCCGAATCGAAGCCCAGCAGGCCGCCCACGGTGTTGACCTTGGCGTCGGGCAGGCGCAGAGCGGGATACAGCACGTTGCGCGAAGAGTCGCGATAGATCCCCGCCCATTCGGCCGCCTCGAAGTATCCCGTGCGCGCGAGGCGCCTCACGCCCTTGTGAATGCGGTCGGGATCGAAGCTCTCTCCCTCTTCCCACAGGGCGAGGCGGCGCACGACATCGGGCCGCGTGCGCGTTTCCAGGGCCACGGGCAATCCCAACTTGAAAGAGGCGCCGCGCCGCACGGTCATTTCCATGTCGGCGAACGGCAGTCCCGCTGAATCAGGCAGGAGGCGCGCGTCTATCTCCGCGAACGCGAAGCCTCCCGAGAAGAGTTGCCGACGGATGGCCTCGCGCGCGGCCTCCACGTTGGCGCGCGTGGCGGGCTCGCCCGTCCATTCGCCGCCCGTGAAGCCATCCATGGGGCGGCCCACCCCACCATCCAAGGCGCGCGCCTCCACACGGCGAAGACGGTAGAGCGGC
>DATAHJ010000349.1:0-5174 GCA_036263275.1 Fibrobacteria bacterium
TGATCCTCGTCCCCATGGCCGTGGCCACCGCCCACGGCTTTTTCACGAACTGGATGGCCGTCCAGTTGCTGCTCAAGCCCGTGCGCCCGATCAACATCCTCGGCTTCAAGCTGCAGGGCCTTTTGCCCCGGCGGCAGGAGGAGCTGGCCGAGCGCATCTCCGCCGCCATCGCCGAGCGCTTCCTCACGCGCGAGGACATCCTGAACTTCCTGAGGCAGGTGGATCCCGTCTCGGCCATGCGCGCGTTGCTCATCGAAAAATGGGACGAAAAGCTGGGCGAGATCCTGGACGGGATTCCCATGGCGAAGATGTTCGTCAATCCCGAGCGCCTGCAAGGCGTGCGCGACAAGATCGCCGATTCCCTCGCCGGGCAAGCCGGGGCGTTCACCGAAAGGCTCGTCGACAGCCTCGAGGGCAAGATCGACCTGAAGGAAACCCTGCGCCGCAACATTTTGGCGTTCGACGTGGCGGAGCTCAACGGCATCATCGAGCAGATCGGGTACCGGGAGTTCCGGGAGATCGCGTGGGTGGGGGCCGGAATCGGTCTGTTGATCGGTTCGGTCCACGCTGCCATCAACGTGGTGTTTTTGCGCTAGCCGGTCAGCCGCGTTGCCGGGCAACGCGCATCACCGGATGGAGCAGGTGCGCGAAGACAAGCGTCGCCGTGGCCGAAACCAGAGGATTCCAAGGCCACGAGATGGTCTCTCCATGGTATCGAAAGATGGGCGTCCACATGCCCTCGGGCAGCACGGGAATCTTCACGAACAACAGCAGCGTGCCGATGCCTCCGAAGACGGAGAGCAGCACGGCTCGCGAATCCAGCTTGGGCCGGAAGAAAGCCATCAGGAAGAGGCTCAGCAGCGGCCCCGTGAAGAGCGATGTGAAGAACAGGGCCTTGCCCAGGATGGACACGTCGCCGAGCGCGCAGACGAACGAAGCCCCAAGGCCGAGCGCACCCCACAACAGCACCCATTTGCGCGCGTTCCCCAAGGTCACGCCCGCATCGCCCTGCGGCTTGGCCCGCAGGTCCACCACCGTGGTGTTGGAAAGGGCCGTCAGCACGGACGAGAGTGCGCCCATGTCCGCCGCGAGAATGGCCGCGACCAGCAGGCCCTTGATCCCCACGGGCAGTTCGTTCACGATGAACCAAGGCAACACTTCGTTCACCTTGAGGGCCGGCAACGCGACCACGTGGGCGACCTGGAAGTAGACGTACAGGAAAGCTCCCACGGTGAAGAACAGCACGCCCACGCAGATGCCCAGCAGCGAGGAGGTGATGGAGGAGAGGTTGGCGGACCGGGTATCCTTCGTGGAGAGGTAGCGCTGCACGAACTGCTGATCGCAGCCGCGAATGGCCACCTCGAACACGGTGTAGACCACCGCGGCCGAGAGGAAGTTGCGCTCGCTCGAAGGATCGACCGTGAAGTCGAGCCAGCGCGTCTTGCCGGCCTCGCCGGCCAAGCGCCACGTCTCGGAGAACGATCCGACGCCCTTCACGCAGAACCAGATGCACAGCAGGCCGCCCCCGAAGAAGATGCAGAACTGCACCACGTCGCTGGCCGTGGCGGCCTTGATGCCGCCCAGCGAGGTGTAGAGCATCGCGAAGGCGGCGAGGGAGGCGGCGGCCAGCCAGAAGGGAGCGCCGGTCATCTTCATGATGACCAGCGAAGGGCCATAGATCAGCATGCCCATGCGGAACAGCAGGTGGCAGGAATACAGCACCGCGGCCGTGCGGCGCACGGGGCGCGAGAAGCGTGCCTCAAGGACCTCATAAGCGGAGCGCGCCCCGCTCGCGCGAAAGCGCGGGATAAAGAACAGGCCCACGATCACGATGGCCGACAGCGAGCCGAAGTTCAGCATCAGCAGGCGCATGTCGTTCGCATACGCCTCGGCCGGGTAGCCGAGGAAGGTGTTGGCGCTCACCGAGGTGGCGATCAGGGAGATGCCCACGGCCAGCCAGGGCATGTTGCCCCCGCCGAACATGAAATCCTTGAAGTCGCGATTACGGCGCGAGAACCAGGCGCCGATGCCGACCATGGCCGCAAAGTACAGCGCGACGACGGACCAATCCCACGCGGTGAACATGGGATTACTTCAGGTAGGAGGCGATGAGGCGACCCACGGCGGAAAGCGCGGCGACTTCGTCGGGCGCATATTCGCGGTGGAAATGCTTGGCGATGCCGAGCACGCCGCGCAACGAATCGTCGGCGAGCATGGGCACGAAGAGGGATCCCTCGGGCAACACCTCGCGCTCCTCGAGGCAGGCGGCCTTCTGGTCGCGGATGCCCTGCACCGGCTCGCGGCGGCCGGCGGCCGCGCCGGACAGGCCCTTGCCCACGCAGAGGAAGCGGATCTTCTCGGACGAAGCACGGTCGATACCTTCATGACAGCGCAGCTTCAGCATGCCCGTGCCCGTGTCGAGGGTGTAGACGACGGCCGCTTCGGCGTCGAAGTCGGCCATCAGCTTCGCGGCCACGGCCCCGAAGGCCGGGTCGCTCGTGCCCTGCCGGTCCAGGATCTTCTGAATTTCGTCGCGCAAGGCCGGCGTCATGCGACTTCCAAAGCCAATGTCCTCATCGCGAAAAAACGCGAAGCGGGATAACGCGTCATGGAAAGCTCTCCGAATGCGGGGGACAAAAGCTAATCAGCCCCCGGAAGGGGGAAGGTTTCGCGTTCAAGTCTTTTTTCGTTGTCGCTTTCGCTTGAAAATCGCCGCTTTCGACCTTTTTTCATTTCAAAAAATTTGACAAATTGACTACGCTGCGGACTTTTTGTCTCTAGAAATAGTGATCCGGCTAATTTTTCGGTGACAGGCGGAGGATCCATGCAGAAAAAGCTTCTCATTCTGGACGACGAACAGAGCATTCTCGACTCGTTGTCGCGGACGCTCGCCGACCTCGGGTTCGAACTGATTCTCTGCAGCGACCCGCGCAAGGCGCTTGAGCTCCTCAAGACCTCGGAGCCGCAGGTCGTGCTCACCGACCTCAAGATGCCGGGCATGGACGGCCTCGAGGTTCTGCAGCGCGTCAAGGCGCACAACATCGACATCCAGGTGATCCTGATCACGGGCCACGGCTCCATCGACGAGGCCGTGGCGGCCATGAAGAAGGGCGCCTACGACTTCATTCCGAAGCCGTTCAACAAGCAGGAAATCACCGCCGTCGTGAACCGCGCCTTCGAGAAGGTCTCGCTGCTGGAGGAGAACTTCCTCCTGCGCGAGAAGCTCAAGAAGGCGGCGCCCTCCTTCGAGACGGGCAAGAGCCGCGCCTTCAAGGACCTGCTCAGCCGTTCGGCGCAGGCGGCCAACAGTGATGCCACCATCCTCATCCTCGGCGAATCGGGGACCGGCAAGGAAGTGCTCGCGGGGCATATCGTGCAGAACTCGCCCCGCGCCCTCAAGCCCTTCGTCACCGTGAACTGCGCCGCCATTCCCGAAAACCTGATCGAGGCCGAACTTTTCGGCTACAAGAAGGGCGCCTTCACGGGCGCTTACCAGGACAAGAAGGGGCGCTTCATGGAAGCCGACAGCGGCACCATGTTTCTCGACGAGATCGGCGAACTGCCGCTGGCGATGCAGGCCAAGCTGCTTCGCGTGTTGCAAGAAGGCGAGGCCACCCCGGTGGGCGGCAGCGCGCAAAAGGTCGACGTGCGCATCGTCGCGGCCACCAACAAGCCCCTGCGCAAGATGGTGGAGGAGGGAACCTTCCGCGAGGACCTGTTCTACCGCCTGAATGTCATCCCGTTGACGATCCCGCCGCTGCGCCAGCGCCCCGAGGATTTGCACGCCCTCATCCTCTACTTCATCGCGAAGTACTGCCGCAAGAACAAGCGCCCCAACCTTTCGGTGAGCGCCGAGGCCTTGCAGCTGATGGAACGCTATGGATGGCCGGGCAACGTGCGCGAACTGGAGAACGCCATCGAGCGCGCCGTGATCCTGTGCCTGGGCCACCAGATCACTCCCGACGACCTTCCGCCGGAACTGAGCGGCACCTCGGGCGAGCGCGCGGGCCTGCATATCGCTCCCGGCATGACGCTCGGCGAAGTGGAGATGGCGCTCATCCGCAACTCGCTGGAACGCAACCACGGCGACAAGGACAAGACCGCCAAGGAACTGGGCATCAGCTTGCGCACCGTCTACCGCAAGCTGGACGGCGTCGGCTCTCCCGACCAAAAGTCCGTGGACTGATTTTCGCGGTCGCGCGGAAGGCGACGTCGACGTCACCGGTCGGCGTCGCTTTTTTTTCTCAGGCGCGGCCGTATCTTGACGCTGTCGCTCAACCCCTCATCCCGAAACCTCCGCGCAAGCGCGGTCAGGTTCTCCATGCCCCCTACAAGGCTGTCGTAGAGCTTTCTGTCGGCCAATAACTTGTAGGCAATGCCGGTGTCCGCATCGATCGCGGCGGCCATGGCCTCGAGCCTCGCAAGCGAAACGGACAATTCGCTTTCGAGCCCGGCCATCGAAGCGCGCGCCTGGGCAACGCGCTTTGCCGCGGAAGCGACCTCTGGGCCGGCTCGGCGGGCCGCCGCGGAGCCTTTCGCCTCGAAGCCTGATAGACTCGCCACGCCCTTGTGGAGGTCGCCGGCCGCTGACTCCATCGACGTGTCCATCGCGGCGAGGCGCGCGAAGACGCGCTCCATCGCACCGACGGCCCTTAGGACCGCCGCCGAGTCTCCGCCGCCCAGCAACTTGTTGCTCGCCTCCCGCCAGGCCGCGAGGCGCTCGTTCAGCACGCGCACCTTATGAAGCGTCTCTGGCAGCCCGGGCACATAAACCCCTTCCTGAACACGCGAGGTATCGAGGGGCAGGGGAGAGGCGCCGGGCCGAACCCACACCTTGCGCGCGCCCATAAGAGAATGGCTGAAGTTCACGAAGCGCGTGTCGCTCGGGGGCAACGCCCGCCGATCCAGCTTCAGCGTGACCACGGCCCCGATCGAATCGAGCCGGATGCTTTCCACGCGGCCCGCCGCGACCCCGTTCTCCACGACAGGATCCCCCTCGGACAGGGTTGCGATTTCAGCGAATCGAACCCGCACCCTGGTTCCCGGATCCCGGAATTCCCGAACCACGAAAACCCCAAAGAAAACCGCCAGAACCAGGACCCCCGCGACGAGCAGGTAGCCGAGCGGACGGGCGAGGGTGCGAGGAGTGGGGGAAAGGGGCACGAGAAAGTGTT
>DATAHJ010000350.1:0-1951 GCA_036263275.1 Fibrobacteria bacterium
CCACCCACTACCCACTACCTTTCCCCCATGCGCGTTTCCAAATTCGTCGTCAAGACCCTCCGCGAAGCCCCCGCCGGGGCCGAGCTTCCCTCCCACGTCTTCCTGCTGCGCGGCGGTTACGTCAAGCCGCTCGCCTCGGGCCTGTACTCCATGCTCCCGCTGGGCAAGCGGGTGCTGCAAAAAATCGAGTCCGTCATCCGCGAGGAAATGAACGCCATCGCCGGGCAGGAAGTCGAGCTTCCCCTCGCCCAACCTGCGGAGCTCTGGGACGAATCGGGCCGCGGCGCGGTGATCGGCGCCGAACTGCTCCGCTTCAAGGACCGCAGTGAACACCCCATGGTGCTGGCGATGACGCACGAGGAGGCGGTGACCGACCTCGCGCGCTACTTCCTCAGCAGCTACAAGCAGCTGCCGTTCATGCTGTATCAGTTCCAGCTCAAGTTCCGCGACGAGCCGCGCTCGCGCGGCGGCCTCGTGCGCGTGCGCGAGTTCACCATGAAGGACGCCTACAGCTTCCACCGCACGGCCGAGGACCTCGACACGTATTATGAGCGGGCCTACAAGGCCTACGAGCGCATCTTCGCCCGCGCGGGCATCAAGCCCGTGATCGTGCAGTCCGACACGGGCATCATGGGCGGCAAGGTCGCGCACGAATTCATGCTCGAGACCGAGCATGGCGAGGATTACCTCATCCTCTCCGAGGACGGTAACTACTCCGCCAACCAGGAAATCGCGGCGTTCGACCGCGAATCCGCCAAGGAAGCCGAAAAGGCCGTCGAAAAGGTCGCCACCCCCGGCAAGAAGACCATCGACGAGGTCACGGGATTCCTCAAGACCGACAAGAAACACGCGATGAAGGCGGTCCTCTTCGAGACCGATTCTTCGGACGGTGGACGGGTTTTGGTCCTCGCACTCGTGCGCGGCGACCTCGAGGCCAGCGACGTCAAGATCCGCAACCACCTCAAGGCGCGCTTCCTCCTGCCCGCGCAGGACGACTTCATCCGCTCCTTCGGCATCATCCCCGGCTTCGCCTCGCCCGTTGGGATCGCGCCGCGCAAGGACCTCGTCGTCCTCGTGGACAAGTCGATCGCGGAAGGGAACAACTTCGTGGGCGGCGCGAACGAGGAGGATCATCACCTCGTCAACGTGAACTTCGGCCGCGATTTCACCAGCGAAAACGTGGGCGACTTCGCCAAGGCCGAGAGCGGCCACTTGGCCCCCGACGGAAAATCCCGCCTGAAGGCCGTGCGCGGCATCGAGATCGGCAACATCTTCAAGCTGGGCACCAAGTTCACCGAGTCGATGAACTGCGCCTATCTCGACGAGGCCGGCAAGCACCAGGTTCCCATCATGGGTTGCTACGGCATCGGCGTGGGCCGCCTGATGGCCGCGGCGATCGAGAACTCTCACGACGATTTCGGCCCGATCTGGCCGAGCGAAATCACGCCGTATCACGTGCACCTGGTGAACATCGGGCAGGAGCCTGAAGTGGTGGCCGCCTGCGAGGCCTTGATGGCCGAGCTCGAAGGCGCGGGCATCGAGGTCTTGTACGATGACCGCGACGAGCGCCCGGGCGTGAAGTTCAAGGACGCCGACCTGTGGGGCATTCCGGTGCGCGTCGCGATCGGCAAGAAGACCTTGGCGAACGAGGCGGGGCCTTCCGTCGAGTGGAAGCTCCGCCGCGAGAAGGAGTTCTCCCTCGTGCCGGTCGGGGATGTTCAGACGAAGCTCCTGGAGTGGTACGCGAGCACCTGCGTTCGGGAGCAGGGCTAATTGCGGGGGAATAAATCCCCCGCCATCCCGGCCCCGGCTTATGCCTGGATAAACGACGGCCACCGACAGCCCCACGAACATCCCGGTTCCCGCGAAGAAAACCCCCAAATCGCTCCCTTCCCGAAAATGCCCCTTTAGCTCTGGTATTTTTCTCCCCGTCCCCTATCCCCCTTCCCCC
>DATAHJ010000351.1:0-2229 GCA_036263275.1 Fibrobacteria bacterium
ATCGTCCTCTACACCCAGGACAGCGGCGTGACCTGGTCTTCGCGCCCCATCACGGCGGCCGTCGGCTATCTCGGTGCGGCGTCGTTTCCCGACTCTTCCACCGGCTACGTCGCCAACGGCGGAAACCGCTTGTTGAAGACCACGGACGGCGGCGCGACGTGGAGCGCCCGGAATCCCAACCTTCCGGGGGTCGACGCGATCGCCTTCGTGGACGCCCAGCGGGGCTGGATCGTCTCGAGCGACAATGCGCGGGTCATTCGCACGGTCGACGGCGGGGCCTCGTGGACGGCGAGCGGCGCCGTCACCGCGCAACGGATACGGTCCATCCATTTCGCCGGCGCCTCCACGGGATGGATGTGCGGAACCACCGGTGTTCTTTTCAAGAGCGTTGACGGTGGCGGGAGTTGGAGTTCCCGAAACTCGGGCACGGTCGTCAACCTGAACATGATTCGCTTTCGTGACGCCCAAAACGGCATCGCGGTTGGCGACGGCGGGGTGATCCGGGGATCGAGCGATGGGGGAGAGACGTGGACCACGCGGAGCCTCGGCGCTTCCGGAACCTCGCAGGACCTGACCGCCGTGACCTGGACCGGTTCCCACTGGATCGTGGTGGGCAACGGAGGCGTGGTGTATTCTTCGCTCGACGGCTCGACGTGGACCTCGCATTCCTCGGGCACGACCAAGTCGCTCGGCAGCGTCACGTGGACCGGGTCGCGGATCGTAGCCGTGGGAGACGCGGCTGTGATCCTGAGCTCCCCCTGAGCCTCCTCGCAAGGCTCCCGACGGGCCCCTCCGGCAGCCTTTGCGGGGCTATCTTTCCGAGGGTCATCGAGGACCCCGAAATGCCCCCGAAAAAGCGCGCGACCGCAAAGAAAACCCCCTCCTCCTCCCGCGTTAAAACCGCGTCAAAGGCCACGCAGAAGCCGCTCGTGGGCGTGATCATGGGCAGCACCTCCGACTGGGAGACCATGAAGGAGGCCGTGGCCGCGTTGAAGGAAATGGGCATCCCGAGCGAGGCCAAGGTCGTCTCCGCGCACCGCACCCCCAAGCTCATGGCCGAGTATGCCGCCTCCGCGCAAAAGCGCGGGCTCGAGGTCATCATCGCCGGCGCCGGGGGCGCGGCACACCTTCCGGGCATGACGGCCTCCATGACGGCGCTGCCCGTCATCGGCGTGCCGGTGAACTCGAAGCAGCTCAAGGGCCTCGATTCGCTGCTCTCCATCGTGCAGATGCCCGCGGGCGTGCCGGTGGCCACGGTGTCGATCGGCAACGCCCGCAACGCGGGTCTCCTCGCCACGCGCATCCTCGGCGTCAAGTTTCCGCAATATCGCCGCGCGGTCGCCGCGTTCATGGCGAAGCAAGAGCGCACCGTGCTGGCCCAGCGCCTCGAAGCCTTGTAGGGTGATTGGGACATGAAAACCTTGCTCCCCGGCGCGACGCTGGGAATCCTCGGCGGCGGCCAACTGGGCCGCATGTTCGCCATGGCCGCCAAGCGGCTGGGTTACCGCGTGGCGGTCCTTGAACCGTCTCCCGACTCGCCTTGCGGGCAGGTCGCCAACATCGTGATCGAGGCGCCCTATGCCGACGAGGAGGCCCTGAGAAAGCTCGCTTCCGTCAGCGACGCGATCACCTACGAGTTCGAGAACGTCGACGTCAAGGCGGTGGAATTCCTGGAGGCGCTCGGCAAGCCCGTGCACCCGTCCTCCGAGGTCCTGCGCGTCGCGCAGGACCGCATCCTGGAGAAGACCTTCGCGCGCGAGAACGGCATTCCCGTCACGCCTTTCGCCGCGGTGCGCTCCGAGGCCGAGGCCCGCGCGGTGTACCATGGCGAGGACTTCCCCGGCTTCCTCAAGACGGCGCGGGGCGGCTACGACGGCAAGGGACAGGCCAAGGTCACGAACGGCGACGAGGCCGTGGCCGCTTTCAAGGATTTTCCGAGTCACGATTGCATCCTCGAGAAGCTCGTGCCCTTCGAGAAGGAGATCAGCGTGGGGGCCGCGCGCGGCCGCGACGGAAGCTTCGCGGCCTATCCGCCCGTGGAGAACGTACACGTCCGCAACATCCTCGACGTGAGCGTTCTGCCCGCCCGCGTGCCCGAGGATTCGGCGCGCAAGGCCGTGGAGATCGCCCGCAAGGTGGGCGAGGGGCTCGGGGTCGTCGGCACGTATTGCGTCGAGCTCTTCCTGCTTCCCGATGGCGAGGTGTGGTTCAATGAAATCGCGCCCCGCC
>DATAHJ010000352.1:0-3409 GCA_036263275.1 Fibrobacteria bacterium
CTCCTACAAGCTGGATCCGAACGGCAGCTTCCGTGGCCAATACCCGCACTATCTGCTGAAGCACTTCGACTTCGCGCAGTCCTACTTCGACAAGGTCTCGGGCGGTCGCGTGGTCATCCGCCCGCGCATCTTCCCGCCGCCAGTGGGGTCTGATAGCCTGATCACTCCGCTCCGGCTCAAGGATCGCATGAAGGCTTACAATCCGGCCCTCGAGGACAAGTCGGCCAAGCAGAAGACCAGCGAATTCAACAAGCAGCGTGCCATCGCCCTGATGCGCTTCGTCAGCGAGACTGCCGGCAAGTTCAACGCGCTGGACTCCAATTCCAATCCGTTCTACATCGCCTCCAAGGAAGCCGCAACGAATCCTTCGCCCAACCGGCACCACGCCTTCCTCATCTTCCACGCGGGCCACTCGCGCCTAGTGGACGGCGGCTCGCTCGGCTATCTCGGCGCGAACACGCCCAACGACTTCACCGACTTCTTCGTCACCAAGCCCGACTTCATCTACCTGGGCGATTCCACGGTCAAGGACGAGAGCCTGCTCCGCGACTCGCTGGGCGCGGTGGTGAAGGGTCCGAGCAACACCTCCGACACCGTCTCGCAGTTCATGATGCTCTCGGAAGCGGCCAGCCAGGACAAGATCAATTGGGGCATCAACGGCATCCTGATCAACCAGCTGGCGAGGCAAATGGGCCTGCCGGACCTCTTCGACATCGTGAAGGGCATCTCGCAGGTGGGCACCTTCGACGTCATGGACTTCGCCGGGTACAACACCATGCAGGGCTTCCTGCCGGTGTTCCCCTCCGCGTGGTCGCGGAGCTACATGGGTTGGGATGATCCGGTGACGGCGAGCCCCGCCGACGCGGGCACGAACGATTATTCCGAATACAAGATTTACGCGGCCGACCAGCCGGGTCCCGGACGCATCCGCGCCCTCCGCGTTCCGATCAACGAGCGCGAGTACCTGCTGGTGGAGAACCGTCAGCGCGCCGCGGGATCGGACTCGTTGCGAGTCTGGTTCCAGAACAGGGCCGACGACAACGACGGGAAATTCCGAAAGGCGGACTCCGTCGCGGTTCCCTATGCCTTCCTCGATTCCTTGTTCCTTGATTCGCTTTGCACAGGAAACGGCACGAACCGTTGCGAGCATAAGGATCCGAACATCAAGAAGCCCAAGGGCGTGATCACCCGCGTCAGCCACTACGACGCAGGGCTCCCGGGTAACGGGCTTTTGGTGTGGCATGTCAACGACTGGTTCCTGGAAGGCTCGCTGCCCAACGGGTATGTGAACGCATGGCTGGGCGACACGCTGCGCAACCAGTACAAGGGTCTTGAACTCGTGGAAGCCGACGGCGTGCCCAGCATCGGCAAGGAATTCACCGACCCGCTGGGACAGCCCGCCTTCGACTACGGCACGGCGCGCGACATGCTGCCGAACATCTACCGCAAGCGGAAGAACCCGCCCAAGGACACGTCGTGGGCCGCGCCCGAGACGCTCACCGTCGTCGGATCGTACGGCTTCGCCAACACGAACGCCTGGAACGACGGGCGCACGCATATCCGGCTGCAGGCGCTCGTGCCGGCGTCGCCCGTGCTGGCGGCGGGCGTGAGCTCGTTCAGCGGCGACTCCGTGCGCACGGTGCGCGACTCGGCGATCACCGTGCGCGTGTACTGGGCCGACAACTACAGCGTGACGCGCGCCGCCGGCTCGCGCTGGCCCGCGCGGACTTCGCCCGCGGGCAACCCGCGCGCCGTGAGCGTGGTGCGCGACGGCCAAGGACGCGCGCACGTGGTGAGCGCCGCCGACGACGGCCTCCTGCAGACCTACACCGCCGCGGGGCGACTCGCCTTGGCCGCCCGCGACACCGTGCGCGATTCCGCGCACTACGCACGCGTGGAAGCGCTGTTGGCCTCGGGCAACACGCGGCCCGACAACGCCGCGCCGGTGAACTCCTTCTCCGACACCGTGGGCATGACGCTGGGCAGCGCCGTCGCCGACGATTCGATTCTCGCCGTGCTCACCCCGCGCGGCCTGCGCCTCGCCGCGGCCCGCGCCGATTCCCTCGCGGCCGGATGGGACACTTCACTCACCCCGCGCCTGCATGGCGGCATCGACACGCTGATCGCCTTCGCCGGCAAGGTCGGCCCCATGGTATGGGGCGGCCGCGTGTTCGCCCTCGACAGCGCCGGCGCGCTGCGCTGGTGGACGCCTGCGGGCACGGGCGCGGGCTCCGTCGCGCTGCCGACCGGAAACTGGCAGTCGCTGGCCGGCATCGTCTTCGGAAGCGGCGCCGATTCGCAGCAGGTGATCGTGGCGGGCGCGAGTGGAACGGCCCTGCGCGTGAATCCTTCCACGGCAACGGTCACGAGTCTCGCGCCCGCATGGGGCGCTTCGTGGGCGCAGGACACGGCCGAAGCCTTCACCGCCACAGTCTCCGACTTCGATCGCGACGGAAACGACGACGTGCTGCTGCTCGGTTCGCGCGGCGCCGCGATCCTCGTCGATCGCACCGGCCAGGCGCTGCCCGGATGGCCGCAACGCTTCCCGCGCGCCGCCAGCTTCTCCGATTCGCTTTCGGACTCCTTGGGCAACTACCTGTCCGAGGAGCGCACGCCGCCCGCTCTCACCGACCTCGACCGCGACGGCTTCCCCGACATCGTGTTCTCGGGCACCAACGGCGTGTATGCCTACGACCGGCGCGGCGCGGCCCTGCCCGGATGGCCCTTCCGCATGCAGCCGCGCCAGGCCGTGGGCTTTGTCTACGCCAACCGCAGGATGGCGGGCACGGTGGTGGGATCCACGCCCGTCGCCATCACGCTGCGGAACGCGCCCGCCGTGCTCATCGCCTCGCCCGACGGCCTGGTGTACGCCATCGACAGCGCGGGCAAGTCGGTGCGCTACAGCAGCCGCAGCGTCGATCCTTCGATCACCAAGGGCTCAGGCGTGCTGATGAGCGACGACAACGATTGGCCGCTCACGGCGGGCGGACTCTCGCTCGACTCGACGCGCTCGCCCTTCGTGCACATCGCCGTGGCCGCCCTCGGCGCCGGCGATCCCAGCCTGATCGCCCAGACTGCCGCCGGTTCGCTCAACGTCTGGACGCTGCGCGAAGCGCAAGTTTCGGACTGGTCGATGCCCGGCGGCAATGCCGGCCGCACGCAGCGCCTCGCGGCCACGTCGCTGGGCGACACGGTCGTTCACGCGACCCGCGAGTCCATCGAGGAATTCCATCTCTACCCGAGCCCGCTGCGGGGCGGCATCGCCAAACTCCACCTCAAGCTGGGCGCGGCCGCGAGCGGCGCGCGCATCCGCATCTACGACATCGGCGGCAGGCTCGTGCGCGACGAAGCCGTCGCCGTCTCGGCCGCGGGCCTCCAGCCTGTGCGCGAGATCGACCTCCGCAACCTC
>DATAHJ010000353.1:0-3154 GCA_036263275.1 Fibrobacteria bacterium
CCCGCTCGCGCCGAAGGCGCCGGAGCCTCCCCCCGAAGCACCCGCGGAAACCCGGCCGCCCCCGGAAGTCGCCCCCACTCCCGAGGCCAAGAAGCCGGTGGCCAAGACCGATCCGCGCAAGGCGCGTCCCGCTCCGCCGGATACCACGTTGCCGGTCCGCGATGCCGCCGTCCAGAACCAGGCGCTCAGCGCGGTGAAGGCCAACGTGCCCTCCGATCCGCGGCTCGCGTTCTGGGCCGCGCGCGTGCAACGCCTGGTGGAGTCGAAATGGAATCCGCCCTCGGGCTTGGATGCGGCTCGCGGCTCGAAGACGGTGGTGGCCTTTCAGGTCACGCGCGGCGGCGGCAAGGCCGCCTCGGTGGAGATCGTGAAGGCATCGGGCAGCCTGATGCTCGACGACCTCGCGCGCAACGCCATCCTGCGCCTCGAAACCATCCCGCCCATCCCCGAGAGCTTTCCCGAGGACAGGCTGAAGGTCAGCTATGAGTTCATCTACAATGGCAACTGATCCTTCTCCCGTGCGCCGCGTTTCCCGGTGGGCGAAGCTGCGCTCGGCCGTGCGCGAAGGCTTGCCGCTGATCGGCCTTTGCCTCGCCGTGCCGCTGGGCCTGATCTTCCTGCATGGCCCGGCTTGCGCGCAGGACGTCGTCATCACCTCGGAGCAGAAGGGTTCCGAAGTCCTGCCGCTGGGCGTCGTCGAATTCACGCGCCGCGCCGAGGGGCCGCGCTCTCCGGAGCGCGAGCCGGCCGCGATCATTTCCTCGGACCTTACCTTGAGCGAGCGCTTCCGTCTGCGCCGCGCGCCGGTGTTCACCAAGGGCACCAAGGTGCTGTTCGGCGAGGACGGCGCGCTGGGCTACGTGCGCGGCGAGTACACGCTCGAGGCGGATCGCTTCACGCTGCAGGCGGAGTTGGTCGACCTGCAGACGGGCGAGGTCATCCTGCGTCGCCGCTACGGCGGCGAACGCGGGGAATTCACCCGCGCCGCGCACCGCTTCTCCGATGAACTCGTCTATCAGCTCTTCGGCGAGAAGGGCATCGCGCAGACGCGCCTCGCCTATGTGCACCGCTCTGGCGGTGCGAAGGAAATCTGGGCGATGGACTACGATGGTTCCGATCCCAACCCCGTGACGCGCAACGGGAGCATCAACCTGAATCCGGTGTTCGCGGGCGGGCGCGACCAGGTGATCTTCGCCAGCTACATGCACGGGCTTCCGCAATTCTATTGGGTCGATCCCGATCGCCCCGCCCCCCGGCCGGCTTTTTCGTCGCGCGGCATGAACAGCGCGCCGGCGTACAACCGGGTCGACCATGAAGTGGCGTATGCCTCAACTGCCGACGGCAACAGCGAGATCTATCGGCGCGGCGTCCCCGAGGGCAAGGCCGAGCGGCTCACCTTCTCCGGCAGCATCGAGACTTCGCCGACCTGGTCGCCCAACGGCCAGGAGATCGCGTTCATGTCGGACCGCTCCGGTCGCCCCATGATTTATGTGATGGATCGTGACGGGTCTAACACGCGCCGCATCACCTACGACTTTTCCTATTGCGGTTCTCCGGCCTGGTCGCCCAAGGGCGATCGCATCGCCTTCGCGGCGATGGACGACGGCAATGACTTCAACATCTATACGGTCGCTCCGGATGGCTCCGATCCGGTGCGCCTGACCTCCGGCGGCAGCAACGAAACTCCGGCCTGGAGCCCCGACGGCCGCTTCATCGCCTTCAGTTCGACGCGTGCCGGCGCAGCCGAGATCTACGTGATGCGCGCCGACGGAACCAACCTGCGCCGGCTATCCAGCACGGGCAATAACACCATGCCCGCATGGTCGGATTACTAGTCCCAAAGGGCCGAATCTTCGAAAATTCCCAAGCCGAATGGCCATTTTGACAAGGATTCGCCCATCTTTTGTTTTGACCGGGGGTTCGTTTTATTGGTAGTTTGAAAAAAGCGCGCGTCTGATGCGACGCGGTAATTTCAGTCTGAAGGAGACAGGATATGAACTTCAAGAAAATTTCACTCGCCTTGTTGGTCGGCGGCGCCATTCTCGCCGGTTGCGCCAAGAAGCCCCCGCCGCCGCCGCCGGTCGAGCCCGGTCCGCCGAAGGTCGAGGCTCCGAAGCCCGCGCCCGCTCCGGTCGTGGCGGCTCCCAAGGTCGACACCGTCGCCGCGCACCGCGCGCGCCTGCAGGCCCGTCTCGCCGAGGTGGTCAAGCCGATCTACTTCGCGTACGACCAGAGCTCGCTGAGCGACCAGGGCAAGGCCACGGCCGAGGCCATCGCCCGCCTGCTGCAGGAGTTCCCCGAGGTGACGCTGCGCATCGAGGGCCACGCCGACGAGCGCGGCACCAACGAGTACAACCTCGCGCTGGGCGAACGCCGCGCGCAGGCCGTGCAGCAGTACCTGTCCAGCTACGGCGTCGACGCCGGCCGCGTGAGCGTGCTGAGCTACGGCGAGGAGAAGCCGGCTTCCGAGGGCAAGGATGAATCCGCGTGGGCGCTCAACCGCCGCGACGAGTTCACGCCGTCGTACTAAGTCGATTCATGAATCCTTCGGGTTCATTCCGGGCGGCCATCCCTTCACGGGGATGGCCGTCTTTTTTTGTCCGCGCGGCCATTGTCGCGCTGGTTTTCGCGCTTGGTTCCTTCCTGGGCGGCTGCTCGCAGATGACGCTGCTGCGCACGAAGGAACTGAACGCCATCGGTGCGCAGGTCGACTCGTCGCGGGCCGCGATCGCGGACGTGCAGAAGTCGCTGGACGCGCTCAATATCCAGCAGGGCGGCAGCACCGCCCGCATGCGGGCCGACCTGACGGCGATGCTGACCGATTTGCAAACGCAGATTTCGCGCCTTCAGGCCGAGATCGACGAGACGCAGTATCGCATGGTGCAGCTGGGTCAGAAACTCGACAAGCTCGACAAACGCAAGGTGGTCCCGGCCACGGATGATACGACCAAGGGGGCTTCCGCTGCGGTCAAAGTCGTTCCGGCGTTGGACATGGAGCATCTCTTCGGCCAGGCACGCGAGGATTTCATCGCGGGGCGATACGAGATCGCCTTCCAGGGCTTCAAGGCGATCTACGAGAAGGACGACGCGGGCGCATGGCGCGAGCAGTCGTTGTATTGGATGGCGGAGTGTCTGCTCCGCGCCGAGAAGCAGG
>DATAHJ010000354.1:0-6114 GCA_036263275.1 Fibrobacteria bacterium
AGACGCGCGACCGCGCGGTCACGCTGCTGGCGACCGCGATCCTGATGGTCCTGGCCGTGGCGTACGCCTATCCGTTCCTGTGGATGTTCTTCGCGGGCTTCAAGGCCGACGCCGCGATCTTCAACCCCTTTCCGCTGCTGCCTGAACGCTACGACCTGACCCACTATCGCTCGCTGCTATCGGGAGAGTGGATCCCCTACCCCGTGCAGTTCCTGAACTCGCTGTTCATCGCCTCCGTGCAGACGGCGCTCGCGACGGCCTGCTCCTGCGCGGCCGGATACGTCTTCGCGAAGTTCGCCTTCCCGATGCGGCGCCTGCTGTTCATCCTGGCCGTGCTCACGGTGCTGATCCCCCGGCAGGTGATGGCGCTTCCGCTGTTCACCTGGATGAACGACCTGCACCTGCTCGACACGCCGTGGGCGGTGATCCTGCCGGGCACGGCCACGGGCATCGGCCTCTTGTGGTTCACCGCGATCTACCACCGGCTGCCCGACACGCTGCCCGACATGGCGCGCGCCGAGGGCGCGGGCGAGTACCGCGTCTTCCTGATGACGTTGCCGCTGATCCGCCCGGCGATCCTGGCATTCGCGCTGATCCAGTTCACGCTCTGCTGGCAGGAGCACCTGATCCCGCTCGTGATGCTGTTCACGCGCGGGGAAATGACGGTGAACCTCGGCCTCGCCAGCCTTCACGCGGGCAGCCTCCGCACGCCCTACGCCATGCTGATGGCGGGCTGCACGCTCACGCTGATCCCCACGACGCTCTTCTTCGCGCTGGCCTACCGGCATTTCCGCACCGCGCTGGGAAGCCTGACGGAATCGTGACCGCGAAAAACGATTAATCTTGACGAAAGAAAAAGGACCTCGGCCATGGCCGCGCTGACGATCGAAAACCTGGGAAAGCGCTACGCGGGAGCCGCGTCGTGGGCGCTCCGTGACTTTTCCCTCGAAGTCGGGGAAGGCGAGCTCGTGGCCATCGTCGGCCCCTCCGGCTGCGGCAAGTCGACGCTCCTCCGTATTCTGGCAGGACTCGAAGAAGAAACCGCCGGCACGATCCGGCTGGGAGGCCGTCCCCTGAACGGCCTCGCGCCGCGCGACCGCGACCTCGCGTTGATGTTCCAGAGCTACACGCTGCTCCCCCACCTCACGGTGGAGGAGAACATGGGCTTCGGGCTCAAGCTGCGCGGCGTGCCGCGCGACGAGCGGACACGGCGGGTGCGCGAGGCCGCGCGCACGCTCGGCATCACGCCGCTGCTGGCGCGCCTGCCCTCCGAGATCAGCGGCGGCGAGCGGCAACGCGCCGCGCTGGGGCGCGCGATCCTGCGGGAGCCGGCGGCTTTCCTCTTCGACGAGCCGTTGTCGAGCCTCGACGCGCTCATGCGCCTGCAACTGCGCGTCGAGATCCAGAAACTGCACCAGCACGCGCATGTGCCCATGCTCTTCGTGACGCACGACCAAGGCGAGGCGCTCACGCTGGGCGATCGCGTGGTCGTGCTCGACGGCGGCTCCATCCGGCAGGTCGCCTCACCCGCGGATCTTTACGCGCGCCCCGCCAACGCCTTCGTCGCCTCGTTCATCGGCGCGCCGGGCATGAACCTGTTCGGGGGCCGCGTGGAACGCACGGGCTGCGCAGCGCGCTTCGCCTCTCCCGCCTTGTCGCTGGACCTGACGGCGGAGCAAGCGGCCCGCGTCGCGGAACTGGAACACGTGACCCTCGGCGTGCGCCCCGAACGGCTGCGCCGCGCCGGACAATCCGATGCGCTCTTGCGCGGCGAGGTGACGGCGGTGGAACGGCAGGCCGGGCAGGCCACCCTCTACTTGCGCACGCTTTCGGGCGAGGCGTCCTTCGCCGCGCGGATTCAGGACGCGCAGGACGCCGCGAGCTTTCGCGCGGGGGATACGCTGGAGTGGCGGTTCGACGAAGGGGACGTTTTTCTGTTTGGCGGGCCGGAGGGAATCCGGCTGTAAAACTGCGGATCAAGAACCCTTTGTCTTGGGGGGGAGGGTAAACCTGAAGGTCGAGCCTTCGCCCTCGCGAGACTCCGCGGACACTTTCCCGCCATGGGCCTCGACGAAGGTGCGCACGATGGACAGCCCGAGTCCCGCTCGGCCCGCCTCGGAAGCATTGATGTCGTTCCCCTCGAAAATGACATCCAGTCGCGCCTTCGGAATCCCCGCCCCGTTGTCCCGAACCCAGCACTCGATCGTCCCTTCATCGGTTCCGCGCGCGCCTACCGCGACCATGCCTTGCGGCGAAAACCTGATGGCGTTGGCGACCAAGTTCTGGAGGATACGCTTGAGAAGGCGTGCGTCCGCATACACCACGAGGTCATCCGGCACCTCGTTCTCGAGCCCGGTACCCGAATCCTTGGCCACCTGCGCCAGCTCCTCGACCAACGCTTCGACCTGGGGCCACAGATCGAACGTTCTCCGTTCCAAGCGGTCGCCCTCGGCGGACTGCAGGTTGGCGTTTTCTTGCAGAACCTGTGAAATCAATCCTTCCAACTGCCGCATGCTGCGCCGCATCGTCTTCAACATGCGGGCCGAAACGGGATCAAGCTTGTTCGCGGGAAGCAATTTCTCCAGAACGCGCCCGGCGAGCGAAATGGCGAAGAGCGGCGTCTGCAGATCATGCGCCACGAAGGAGAGGTACTTCTCGCGCTCCAGTCGTACCTCAAGGGCCCGTTGGGTGGCATACGACTGCAGGGCCAGACCGATGGCATGGTCGAAGACCCGATTGAAAATATGAAAGGGGACGCCCTGCAGGCTGAAGCTGTGCTCTTCCGCCAGGTCGTGGATGCAGCCTCGCAAGATATTGTACTCCGCGACCACCTCTTCGATGTCGAACTTGTCTTCCGCCCGTTGAAGGCCGTGTATTCGCGCGCTGTCCCGGACCTTGTCCCCCTTGACCGCCTCGGGAATCGTTTGGAGGGAACCCGTTTCCAGCGCATCGGCCAGCTCGCCGAGCAGCCGCGGCATATGATCGGTCAACGTCGGGTTATCCAAATGCTTCGCGGACTCCAGTTCCCGCACCTGCTTGCGCCAACCGGCCAACAGGCTTTCCTTTTTGTCCCTGATCAGGGCCGCCAGTTCTTTCAAGTCCGTCATGCCGCCACCCGGGTATGCTGTGTCTCGCGCCGTGCCAAGCCGGTGTTGAACCTAACTCCCCTCGGTGTGCTTGGAGTATAGGGTAAACCCTACCTTCTGGACGGCTTCAGGGCAGAAAACGGGCCTGCTCATCGGGCATGGGCAAGCGGCAGGCCTCGCGCCGGCCGAACCATCGCATCCGGTTGTGCGCGACGATGTCGTAGACGGCGTCGCGAACGAAGCGGGGCACGAGCCGCGCCCCGAGCGCCAGGAGCGTCCAGCCCCCGTCGAGCCCCGCGAACACCCGCAGCACGGCGTCGGACTTTCGAAGAGTTTTTCCGTCCATCCACAATACGATGGACGCCGCCGAAGCGGACGACAAGGCATCCTGCGGAATCAACGCCTTCGAGGTTTCCCCCTGAAGCGGCGCGAGACGAAAGACATCACGCCGATCGTGCTTCGCGACGAACGCGGCGAAGCCGTCGCACAGCGCGCAGAGGCCGTCGAAGAACAGGATGAATCGTTCCGTTTGAACAGGGTCGGCCTTCAGCGTAAAGCTCCCGCCAACTTCGCGCAAAGCTTCCCCATCCACGCATTGTTGCCCGCGAAGTCACCGCCATCACGCATCGCCTTCGCCGACTGCACGTAGGTCCCCGGAGCCAGGTCGCCCCCGCCCTCGGCTTCGCACTCGCGAATCCAGGCCGCGATCGCATCCGCCGTGATCTCGGGATGGAACTGCAGGCCCACGGCGCGATCGCCCCACGCGAAGCCCTGGTTCGCGCAACCTTCGGAACGAAAGAGCGCGGTCGCGCCGGGAGGCGCGGAGAACGTGTCGCCGTGCCAATGAAAGGTCTCGAAGCGATCGGGAAAGCATTCGGCGACCCAATGACCTTGCGCGGCAGGAATTTTTTCGACAGGCCACCAGCCGATTTCGCGATGCGCGTTGCGTGTTACTTCGCCGCCGAGCGCGACGGACATGAGCTGCGCACCCAGGCACAAGCCCAGCACGGCCTTGCCCGCGTTCAGTGCGTTACGAATCGCCGTCTTTTCCGGCACAAGCCAAGGATATTTGTCCTCCTCGTAGACGTTCATCGGGCCGCCAAGGACGACGAGGAAGTCGTACGCGGAAGCATCGGGCGGAAGCTCGCCGGCGAAGAGGTGCGTGTACGCGACCTGCGCGCCTTGTTCTCCGAACCAGGGCTCAAGCGCACCGAGGCCCTCGTGCGGAACGTGTTGGAATACCTGGAGGAGAAGAGGCATGGGCATGAGACAAGGGTAATTGGGCGTTTCCCCGCCCGACAAGGAACCCCCCCGCGAAGGATCACGGACAATGGGTCCGCCCGCAGCCAAAACCCCCACCTCCGTGCCAAAAAGTCCAAGGATTGTCGTTTTGGCCCTCCGACCGCACCCCCTCCCCGGACTTACCTTTTTCCGGCCCGCATTGACTCAAAAGCCCCGTAATATGACCTCGCGCCGGCTGAACGCCCTCACCGTGCCCCTCGCACTTTTCGCGCTCGCCTCCACGGCGCACGCCCTGCGTCTCCAAGGCGTCCTGTCGGATCCAGACTTCCCAGCCCCGGGACCCTATCGCCTCGAACTCCTCGAGACGGGCGACACCTTGCGCGTCACCCCTGGAGCGGCCTTCTCCCTGAACCTGCCGCGCGACACGGTGTGGACGTTGTGCGTCCGCAAGGGAGAAGCGCCCGCCGCGTTCGAGAAATGCGTGGAGTTGCGACATGCGGGAAAAGACACCGTGTTCTCCGCACGGCTGGACGGCACGAATGCCGGCGTGATCGTCGCCGAGCCGGCCGCCGGAGCGGATTCCGGGAGCGCGCAAGGCGGCGCGGTGGAAGCCTTGCCCGTGGAAACGGCGGCGGCGACGGAAGCCGACGCGGTGCGCCTGCAAAAGGTGGTGTTGCGCGCGCAGCGGACGCCCAAGCGCGCCATGGGCCGCGAGACGGTTTCCGCCAAGCTCATCAAGCGCATGCCGGGCCTCGCGGAAGCGGACGTCATCCGCTCCATCCAGGGCCTGCCCGGCGTGGTGTCGAGCTCCGACTTCTCCACCAAGATCTACGTGCGCGGCGGCGGCAGCGACCAGAACCTCATCCTCTTCGACAATGCGCCGGTGTTCTCGCCCGTGCACTTCTTCGGGCTGTTCTCGACCTTCCTCGTCGAGGGCATCGACGACGTGACGTTCTACAAGGGCGGATTCCCCGCCGAGTACGGCAACCGCCTGTCGTCGGTGCTCGACATCAAGTCCCGCAAGGGCGGCAAGGACACCGCCGACGCGTGGTTCGCCGCGTCCTCCGTCAAGCTGAGCACCTTCGCGGCGCAAACGCACACCGAGGGCCACCAAGGCCCCGCGCGCTGGCTGCTGGCGGGGCGAACCACCTACATCAAGCCGGTGATCGATTACCTGCGCGGGCGCGGAATCACCGACCTCGTGCTCGACTATTACTTCTACGACATGCAGGGCAACCTGGCGTGGGATTTCGGAGAGGGCCGGGAAGCGATGCTCTCGTTCTACCAGGGACGCGACCGCCTGAACTTCGACCCGTTCCAGATCAACTGGGGCAACACGGTCGTGCCCGTGAACCTCAAGTGGCGCCTCTCCAACGTGTGGGAGTCGCGCTCGACGCTTTCGTACAGCCTGCTCAGCCAGTCCTTCGGGCTGGACAAGATCTTCGAGTTCTACAACAACATCGCGACGGTGCAGGCGACCCAGTCGCTCGAGTACACGGGCCTCGACGACCATCGCCTCGCCTTCGGCGGCGGCGCGGAGCGCTCGGGAGTCGTCTTCCGGAACACCCAGAACGTGGCGGGCTTCACGTTGCGCGACGCCACCGAATTCTGGATCACCCACGCCTTCGCGCAGGACAAGTGGACGCCGAACCGCAAGTGGGAAGTCACCCCGGGCGTGCGGCTCGACTACATCAACACGCTCGGCAGCGACGGCTTCCAGGCCGAGCCCCGCCTTTCGGTCAAGCGCAACCTGCCCGCGGACCAGGCGGTGGAAGCGCACGTGGGC
>DATAHJ010000355.1:0-2488 GCA_036263275.1 Fibrobacteria bacterium
GCCTGTTCGGGACGTGGCTCAGTCTGGTAGAGTACTTGAATGGGGTTCAAGTGGTCGTGGGTTCGAATCCCGCCGTCCCGACCATTTTTCTTTTAACCCCCACCTCACAAATCCTGTTATAAAAAGCCGCGCTTCGCGCGGCGTGGAATCGTCGGGCTGCGAAGCGGCGCGGTGTCGTCGCTTTTTCCGCTCCCAACCTATGAGCGATCCCGCTATCCCCGTCCCCTGAACTCCGTCCCGAAGAGGCGGTCCCACATCCGTGTCGTGACGCCGAGGTTGGTCTCGGGAAAACGGTGGTGGATGCGATGGCGCGCCTGCATGCGGCGCATCCAACGGCCGCGTCCGGTCCAATGATGCATCGCGTGGTGCATCCATGAGTAGTACACGGCGCCCGTCATCCATCCTCCGAGTATCGCTGACGTGGGAGGCGAGCGCATGAGATGCGCCACGACGATCCAAATGGAAAGCATTACCCCCGTGCTCACGAACCACGGCAGCGCGACCGGCGCACGCTCTTCAGCATGATGCAGCGCGTGCCCTGCGGCGAAGATGCCGTGGTCGCGGTGGTACAGCCAGCGGTGAAAGGCGTATTCGGAGACCCCCCAGCCGGCGTGGCCCGCGACCGCGAACACGGGAATCCATAGCCGGTCTCCTTTCCAGGCGTACACGGCCCAACCCAGGGAGAGGGCAACGATCGAGGCGTCGGAGACGAAGGTCAGCGTGTAGTTGAGGCGGCCCTTGGCGAAGGCCCGCAGGAAGGCGGCCTGCGCGCGGGCGCGCCGGGAGCGACGCTCCGGATCGGGCTTCTGCGTCGAAAAATCATTGAGGACGGCCGCTTGGGTCATGCCGCCACCTGCCGGTTGGAAGCCCCGGGGATTCGGGGCGCCCGCAGATTATGTACGAAGTTGGCGGGGTGAAAGTCCCGGCCCCGGTCCCGATTTCCGGGATTCCGGAGGGCGACCGGATATTCGATATTGACAATCGCGCCTGCGCCGCATCCTCGCGGCGCGGGTCGACCTCAACGGCCTCACCGAAAAACCCCTGGAATGACGAACGGCTACCCCATGAAAACCGACCTCTACACCTTCGTGCACAAGGCCCAGCGTCGCATGCTCTTCGCCCTCTCGGAGCGCATCGCGCGCGCCGATTTCTCCGACGCCGCCGATACAACGGCGGTCGATGAGGCGCTTCGCGAAGCGCTGGACCACTTGCGCGAGCACGCCGCGATCGAGGAGCATTACATCCATCCGCTGTACCGCGCGCTCGGAAGCGCGGGCGAAGGCCTCGACGTCGCGGCCGAGTTCGATGCGGAGCACGAGCTGTTGGAGCGGGAGATCGAGGCCCTCGGGCGCATCGCGGGCGATGCGCGCTGGAACGAATTGCATCGCGCCTACAACGGCTTCCTCGGCCGCTATCTCGTGCATCTCGAGGAAGAGGAGGCCGCGCAGGAGGCCGTGCTGTGGAAGCATTATGACGCGGAGCTGGCCGAGGTGTTCGCACGCTTCCAGCGCGAGCGGGCGCCGGAGAAGCTGCGCGACGACCTGGAAATGTTCCTGCCCGCGCTCAGCGCGCCCGAACTGACGAAGATGTTTGCCGGAATGAAACTGCGCGCGCCGGACCCTGTGTTCCAGTTCGCGCAGGGACTGGCAGCCGAAATGACGCCGCCCGAAATCTGGGCGAAGGTGAAGGCCGCGATCTCAAATCCTACTCCCCCATCCCCTTGAGAAGCTTGTCCCAGAAGTCCCGCGCTTCCGCGGCGGCGGCGGGATGCTCGGTTAGCGGCAGCGCCTCGCCCCCGGCCCAGGCGCCTATGATCGCGACGTCGAGGTTCGACAGCGTGCGGATCATGAGGTTGGTGGCCTCCGTGCGCATCACCCGCTCGCCCGACAAGCTCGCCAGCGCGAGACGAGACGCGCCCGCGGGGAACTCGCGCAACGCGGCGTCGACGCCGATCCACGCGCCGCCGATGAAACCTTCGGCCCAGGCGTGGCCGATCCACACCCCGTCGCCGAGCGTGGCGTAGCCGAGCGTGACACGCGACGGAATTCCTGACGCGCGCAGGAGCGCGGCGACGAGGACGGCCGCCTCGGAACAATCGCCCTTGCGGTCGCGAAGCACGTCGCGGCTGGTCCCGAACAGCGTGGCGCCCAGCCGGTAATCGAAGTTCTCCGACACGTGGCGGCGGATGCGACGCGCGATCTCCGCGTCGTCCGCGGCGCCTTTCTTCAGCGCGGCGGCCTGCTTGCGCAGCAAGGGATCCGAGAGATCGAGGTCGGAGGTGGACGCGAGAAAGGGTCGTAGCGCGGCGGTGACCGGCTTGCGCGCGGTGCTGGACGGAAGAATGGGAAGGCGCGTTTCGATCTCCGCCCACGACGCGCCGCGCGCAAGGACCGTTTGTCCCGGCGCGCCTTGGCCCGGTACATTCGCCGGGAGGAACAACGAATCGCCGCCGCGCGTGGAGACGCGCAGGCGCAGGCGGGTGACGCGG
>DATAHJ010000356.1:0-4846 GCA_036263275.1 Fibrobacteria bacterium
CACTTACGTGCGCCTGCAGCCCGCGAACGATGCCTACGGGCCCATCATCGTGAGCCGCGAGATGATGGATTTCTCCATCTTGGGTCGCGTGATCGGCGTGATGCGCCGGTATCAGTAGTCAGTTACGAGTTACGAATTACAAGTAGGGGGTAATCCTCTATTCGTAACTTGTAACTCGTAATTCGTAACTTTCCTTCATGCTTCTTCCGCAGCGCGGTCGCACGCTTTTTCACCTCGCCGCAATTTCGGGAATCGGGCTGTTCCTGTCTTCCTGCGCTCCGGGCAATCCTTACCTCCTGCAAGGAAAGTACCCCGGGGGCGCTTGGCAATATTCCGTCGAGACGGACAGCCTCGGCCGCAAGAACGGTGTCGAACATTGGTGGCACCCGAACGGGACGATGAAGTCGGAGGCGACCTGGCGCGCGGGCATTCGTGACGGGGCCTATCGCGCTTGGTACGCCAATGGCAAGCCGTGGTACGCGGGGCGCGACAGCCTCGGGATTCCGGTCGACACACTGAGGTTTTGGCATCCGAATGGACAGCTTCACACGCTCTCGGTATATGTCGGGGGAGAACCCGTAAGCCTGGACGAATACGATTCGGCGGGGGTTCCTTCGGCGGCGACGTGGGTTCGACTCGAAGCCGCGCGGCAACAGATGCTCGAAGCGGATCCCGATTATGCCGGGAAGCGCCGGGCCGATTCGCTGGCGGCCATCGAGGCCGCGCGGTCGAAGGCTTTGCGGGAGTGGAGCGGGCGGGTGCGCGCCTCGGTCGAGCCTTGGTGGAGCCTGCCCGAGGCGCTCAAGAAGGTTCCGCGCCGCGCCACCGCGCGGCTGCGCGTGGCGCGCGACGGATCGCTGCTGGGCGTCACGTGGACCGAGAAAAGCGGGTCGAAGGATTTCGACGCGCAGGCGGCGCGCGCGCTGACGAAGGTTCGCAAGCTGCCGGCCGTGCCTTTGGAGGTCGCGGCGCCGCTCGACCTTTCTTACGCCTTCACGACGCCTGGCATCACCCCGCCGCGGCAAAGATTGCAGCTGAAGAACCCCGACGCCGCCTTGGACGACAGTGCGCGGGCGGGCGGATTATAACAGCGCCCGCACCGCCGCGTCGTTTTCTTCCGTCTCCAGAATCTCCCGCCATTCCTTCGATAGTGGCGTTCCCGCATTCCGCATCGCGATCAGCACGTTGCGGATCAGCGACTTGCGTCCCGCGCGATAGAGCGGCGTCTTGCGGAAGCGCGTGCGCAGGCCGCCGTTCTTGCGCAAAAGCGTGAGCCATTCCTCGGGCACGCGCGGGAAGTCGTCGGGAAGCGTTGCGGCAGGCGTCGAGGTCTTCGCCGCTTTCTTGTTCCACGGGCAC
Organism: Fibrobacteria bacterium; assembly: GCA_036263275.1. Classification (GTDB taxonomy): domain Bacteria; phylum Fibrobacterota; class Fibrobacteria; order UBA11236; family UBA11236; genus UBA11236. The sequence continues at coordinate 1,360 of DATAHJ010000356.1, forward strand.
ACGTCCTGGCAGGCGTCGCAGCCGAAGATGCGGTCGCCGAACTTCGCGGAGAGTTCCTCCGGGATGTCTCCCTTGTGCTCGATGGTCCAGTAACTGATGCACTTGTTGGCGTCGAGCCGCCCGGGGGCGACGAAGGCATCGGTCGGGCAGGCGTCGAGGCAGGCGGTGCAGCTGCCGCAGAAGTCGCGCGAAGGAGCAGGGAACGCTGCACGGGCTTCGTCGCTCTCACGCAGATCGACGTCGAGGAAAAAGCCAGCGAGCAGGAAACCCGAGCCGTGCTCGCGGCTCAACAGCGTGGCGTTCTTGCCGCGCCAGCCGAGGCCGGCCTCGGCGGCGAGGTCGCGCTCGAACACGGGCCAGGCGTCGCAGAATCCGGAGAAACGAAGGGACGACGCGCTCCATGCCTGCGCGGGGGCAAGTTGCGTCGTCCGTGCGGATTCGGGTGCGACATCCCCGTTCCGTTCGTCATGCGCGTCATGGACGGTGAAATCTTCGCGCAGGCGCTCCTTGATGTCGTCGAAGAGGCGAAGCGCCACGCGATGGTAATCGTTGCCGAGCGCGTAGGCCGCCACGCGGAAGTTCCCGGTGTCCGTCCCGAAGGGCATGGGTTGACGGATCGCGAACAGCACGGCGGTCTTCGCCCACGGGAAGAGCGCGCGCGGATTCGCCCGCTTGTCGAGGTTCTCTTCCATGAAGCGCAGTCCCGCGTGCAGCCCGTCGCCGACCCAGGACCGGAGGTTGTCGGCGTTGGGCGGGGGCGCGTCGAGCGACACCGCGCCCCAGGCGAGCACGCGGGGCTGCGCGTCGAAGAACCCCCCGAGGAGGGTTCGTACGCGGGAGGATACCCCCCTGTCTTTTTCCGTTGTCACGGTTTTTTAACAGGCAGCGTGGCCCGGACGGCCGACACCTCGGCCGGGGTGATTGAGTCCGCGGCGAGGTCGGCGGGGGCCCTAGGCCTCTTCGTGCACACGGCCCACTTGCCGGCCTTCGGGTCCTCGGGCGTGCAGGTGACGAGCGTGTCGTTGAGTGAGCGGACATAGGTGAGCAGCGCGGCGATTTCGAAGTCGGAGAGGTCTTCGAGCGGAGGCATGGTGTATCCGCGCCACAGCGTGCCGTTGACGCGCACGGTGTCACCCGCGCGCAACGCGAAGCGGATCAGGCGCGCCTTGTCGCCCTGCGCGAAGTCGGAGTTCGCCAGCGGGGGGCAGCGGTCGCCGCGACCTTCCTTGCCGTGGCACAGGCCGCACGTGCGAAAGGCGGCGCGACCCGAGTCGATCAACGCGGCGCGCGTGGGATCGCCGCCCGCTTCCTTGCCGGGCAGCGGCGCCCGGGGCGGTGCGTGCGGGCGTGGGGCCATGGCGAGCAGGAGGGAGAGGAGGGCGGGGGAGAGCACGGGGGAAATTTACTTGGGCTTGATGAGGTAGGGGGCTTCGCCGTTTTTAAGCATCGTGATGAAGTCGTTCATCTTCTTGACGCGCGTTTCGGGTTTCTTCGCGGTTTGGAGGCGAAAGAGGATGGCGTAGCGGCTGGCGCCCTTGAGCGTGGCGAAGAACTTCTTGGCTTTTGCATGCTTTTCGAGCAGCGCGGCGAAGTCTTCAGGGACCGTCGCGGAGCCTTGCGAATCGTAGGCGGCGTCCCAGCGTCCGTCGGCCTTGGCGGCATGCACCACGGCGAGCCCGGCGGGCTTGAGCCGGCCAGCCTTCTCCAAGGCGGTGATCTTGTCGCGATTGATCTTCGACCACAGGCTTTTCTTGCCGCGCGGGGAAAATTTCTGCAGCCAGGAGGTTTCATCGTACGATCGCTTCTGGCCGTCGATCCATCCGTGGCACAGCGCTTCCTCCAGCGCCTCGGCGTAGGTGATCGACTTGATCCCCGAATCCTTCTTCATCAGTCGAACCCACAACCCGGTATGCTTGGTGTGATTCTTTTCCAGCCACTGCCCCCAAGCCTTCTGAGAGGCAAAGGCCTTGACGGGTTTTTCGTCGGGAGGGGCGAGGGGAGAGGGCATGGGTGGAAAATAGCGATCCGCGTATCTTGCCTGTATGTCCCTCATCGCCAAAGCCGCCGGTTCGATGCTCGAGAAAGCCCTGATGGCGCCGGCGCGCGTGGCTTCCGTGGCTCCGCTGGGGCGCTTCCGGTTGATCGAGCTGCAGGGCGATGGATTGAAGGGGAGCGGCTGGTCTCCCGGCGACAAGTTGCGCGTCAAGCTCGGCGACCTCGACCTTCGGACCTATACGCCCATTCTATGGGACGACAAGCGGGGCGTCGCGCGCCTGTTGGCGTGGTTGCCGGGTCGCGGTCCCGGTTCCGCGTGGGCGAAGGCGGCGAAAGCGGGACAATCCTTCTACTTCAAGGGCCCGAAGGAATCTTTGAAGTTGTCGAAAGCCGCAGAAGGCCCGGTGGTTTTCTTCGGTGACGAAACTGCCGTCGGGGCGGCCGCGGCGCTGCGCGCCATGCGGCCCGATGGCCACGCCGTGCGCTTCCTGTTCGAGCTTGAAGATCCGGAGGGCGCGACGGCGGCCTTGTCCCTCGTGGGCTTGGAAAACGCCGTCACGATTCGGAAAGGGCCCGGCCAAGGCCACTTGAAGGCGATCCGCAAGCAGATCGTGGAGTGGGTGGGAGAATGGGCCGAAGAGGGCCGTATTTTCCTGGTGGGCAATCAGGAATCGCTGAAGGAACTGAAGTCCGCCCTCGAGAAAAAACTCGGCGACAAGGCGAAGATCAAGACGAAGGTTTACTGGCGGGAGGGGAAGAAGGGGTTGGACTAAGGGCATCGGGCTGCGACCGGCGCGATACGGTGTTGGGTCATTCCCGCGCAGGCGGGAATCCGGTCAGCGGAGAATGGCGTGCAACGAGATTCGTTGTTGTCGATTAACTCTTGACTGGATGCCCGTCTTCACGGGCATGATGGAATGGTGTTGGCCACATATGCCGAGAATGTGGTTACCGGGAAAGTATCCCCGCCAACTCCTCCACCGCCGCGTCGAAGTCGTCGTTCACCACCGTGAACTCGTACTTGCCCTTCTCCTTCGCGAACGCCAGTTCATCGACCGCGTTCTTCAGCCTCAGGCGGATCGTCTCCTCCGAATCCGTCCCCCGGCCGCGCAACCGTTGTTCCAGGATATCGAGGCCCGGGGGGACGACCAGAATGCCCACCGCCTGCGGGTATGCCTTGTCGAAATTCACCTTCCCGTAAACGTCGAGGTCGAGGATCACGGGGGTGCCCATCGCGAGCAGGACATCCACCGGCCCGCGCGGTGTGCCATAGAAATTGCCGTGCACCGCGTTCCACTCCGCCAGTTCGCCGCGCTCGATCATGAGCTGGAATTCCTCGGGGGTCTTGAAGAAGTAGTGGACGCCGTCCTCCTCGCCCGCGCGGGGCGCGCGCGTGGTCGCCGAAATCGAGTAGGCGAAGCGGCCCGGGAAACGGGCCATCAGCGCGTTGATGAGGGAGTTCTTGCCCGCGCCCGACGGCGCGGAGATGACG
>DATAHJ010000357.1:0-5345 GCA_036263275.1 Fibrobacteria bacterium
GCGAGATCGACATCCGCTTCTTCCCCGACAAGGCGCCCAACCACGTGAAGAACTTCATCGATCTCGCCGAGAAGGGCTTCTACAACGGAACGAAGTTTCATCGCGTCATCCCGGGCTTCATGGTCCAGGGCGGCGATCCGAACAGCAAGCAGGATGACCGTCGCCTGCACGGCACCGGCGGCTCGGGCAAGAACGTCAAGGCCGAGTTCAACAAGACCCCGCATACGCGCGGCGTGCTCTCCGCGGCGCGCTCCTCGAATCCCGACTCGGCGTCGTCGCAGTTCTTCCTCATGGTGGCCGACGCGCCGCACCTCGACGGCCAGTACTCGGCCTTCGGCAAGGTGGTCTCCGGCATGGATGTCGTGGACAAGATCGTGGCCGAGGAGACCGACCATCGCGACAACCCCGTGAACGCGGTGTCGATGACGGTCAAGGTGATCGACTAGTCGTCACTCGGTGACCTGGCAAAGAAAAAGCCCGGCTCCACTGGAGACCGGGCTTTTTCTTTGCGTGAAGGTCCTGATCGATCAGTCGTCGTCGACCTGGTCGTACTCTTCCTTGGAAGCCTCGATCTCTTCGGCCACGGCGGGAAAGGCGTGCGAGATGTTGCGGCCGTCGAAGGTCTCGGAGATGGTCCCTGTCACCACGGTGAAATCCTCTACAGATTTCTCGCGGAGCACGAGGACGTTGGCGGGGCCGTAAAGGCCCTGGAAGTATCCGATCGCATGGGCCATGCTCTCGCGGTTGTCATCGGCCGTGACGACCACCACGGCGTGGGAGGCGTCCTCGGTGGCGCGGTCGAGCGCGTCGATGTCGATCACGTCGCCGCCGCCGTCCTCCTCGCGCAGGGCAACGGTCTCGATCTCGAGCTTCTTCCAGATGAAATCGGCGAGCTCTTTCCACAGCGGATTGCGGCCGTGGAAGATGAACACGCGAAAGGGGGGGATCTCTTCTTCGTCTTGGCTGTCGAAACCGGGCTCTTCGAACGACATGGCGCTTTTTTCCTGAAAATCCACGAAAATTCGGGGGTAGGGAAGGAAAAGATAGGAAGATGGGGAGGGGGGCAGGGTGTCGTTCCGGGTCAACCCCTTGGAAGTTGTCACACTTCTCCGCAGGCCATTCTTGTCGTTGTCGGTTGTCGGACACGCGATCACCCGAAATCGCTTCGCGCTTCTCCGACAACTGACAACTGACAACGGCGAAGTGTTGCCGACAAAGAATCACCCCCTACCGCTTCACATCCCCCTCCGAATGGAACCCGTCCTTCACCACGGTCTCCATCAAATTCTCCTTCGTCACCGCCACCGGATCAAGGAAGAGCGTGGGCACCTCGGAGCCGCCGTTCTTCAACTTTTCGGAACCGGCATCCATCGCCTGCCCCTTCGCCGCCTTCACGGCCTGCTCCGCCGCGACCTCGGCAAGCTTCTTGATGGGTTTATAGACCGTCACGGTCTGCTTTCCCTGCCACACGTTCTGGCAGGCTACAAGATCGGCGTCCTGGCCGGAGACGGGCACCTTGCCCGCGAGGCCCTTGGCCTCCAGCGCGGCGATGGCCCCCGAGGCGGTGCCGTCGTTGCTGGCCACGATGGCGTCGATCTTGTGCTTCTCCAGCGCGTCCGCCGTGATGCGCAGCGCCTCGCTGCGCAGCCACTTGTCGCACGACTGGATCGCGACGATGCGGACGTCTCCCTTGTCGATGAGCGGTTGCAGGACCTTCATGTGCCCGGCATGGATCATGTCGGAGTTCTTGTCGGCCGGGTCGCCCTTGAGGATGAGGTAGTCGCCCTTAGGCGCTTTCTCCGCGATGGCCCTGGCCTGGATCTCGCCGACCTTCACGTTGTCGAAGGAGAGGTAAAGGTCGACCGGCGCGTCGGCGATGAGGCGGTCGTAGGAGATCACGGGGACGTTCCTGGCCTTGGCGTTGAAGACGATGGGCCGGGCCGCGTCGGCGTTCTTGGGCACGACGACGAGGGCCTTCACGCCGCGCGCGAGCAGCGCGTCGGTTTGCCGCACCTGCGCGTTGGGATCTCCGGAGGCGTCCTGCACGATCACCTCGGCGCCCAGCTCCTTCGCCTTGGCGACGAAGTAATCCCTGTCACGCTGCCAGCGCTCTTCCTTGAGGTCGGCCAAGCTGAGGCCGATGAGAATTTTGCCGTCGGCGCTTTCCTTCTTGCCGCAACCTGTCAGAGGGGCGAGGAAGGCGAGCGCCGGGAGGACGAGGAGGGGAAGGAGGCGAAGCTTCATGGGGGGCCTTTCGGTGGGGGATTAAGATACCCAAAGGTTCAGAACAGGGCGGCCTGGAGGTGGAGTTACTATTACCGTCACGAAATTTTTTTCTGGGGGAAGATGATGGTCTCGATCAAGCGCGGAAGCGCGACTCTCGGCATGTTGGCTCTGGCCGCCTGGGCCTTGGCGGGTTGTGTCACGGGCGGCGGCGGCGGCTCTTCGTCCCCGAACCTGGGGACGCTTCTCGAAACCGCGACATACTCCGTTTCGGGGGATACTTTGAGGATTCACCGGAGCTACGCCGGTTATCTCTGCTCGTCCGACAGCCCCTCCGTGGCGATCCCCGACAGCGACGACTATGACGACGAGACCGTTTTCGAGGTCAACGGGAACGAATGGGTGGATTGGTACTCGGGCGTCGAGGCCGTGTATGACCCGGAAGACACCTCCGAGGATCCAGCTCCCGTCGCGACCGTTCAAGTCGGGACAAGTTATGTTCGGGAAGGCAAAGGAACGGGTCGCGATGGAACCTGGAGGTTGGCGAGCACCCGCCACTATCGGGTGATTTCCGGAACCCTGCCCGAGGCCTATGGCTACGAGCGCGAAGAGAACGGCTGGACAAAGGTTTATTCTTACAGGGGCGAGTATCGTCAGGTTTCCGGAGACACCCTCCGCTATTGGCGAAACAACAGGACGGCGGACGCGTTCATTGCCGGCTGGAAAGGCGACATCGCGGCGGCGTTCAATCCGGACTACGACCGGGATTTTGCCGACAGCGCCAACTACGACATCACGGTCTCCAAGGTGGACCAGTATACCGTGAAGTTGAAGGGACGTGTCACCGGCGAAGTCGTTCTGCGGCACCTGGATGATGCCGGAGTCTACACCTTCTCCAGCGACGAGGCCGGTCATTCGACGTATGTCTACGACCCCCACGCGGAGCCCGACTGCAACAATCCCGTCTTTGGCCCCGAGCCCGAATGGTATGGGGAATTCCTTGCGGACAACATGTACCCCGTTCCGGAAGAGGAGACGACGGCCAAGCGCGCCGCCAAGGCCGCGAAGGTTCGCGAGACGCTTCGCGAAAACGCCCGGTTCGAGAAGCTCTTCTCCGACCGCCCTCGTCATTGATTTCCGGTTCGGGGAAGCCGCGGAGCCGCCCCGGCGGCCCTGCCGGGCGGTTAAATTTCCCCGACCGTGATTTTTCTCGAGAACGACAAGCTCCGCGTCTCCGTCCTCGATCCCGCCCGTGACCGCGAGCGGCTCGGCAGCCGCTATTGCATGGGCGGTTATGTCTGGCAGGTCGAGGACAAGGTTCTGGGGCCCCTCCTCTCGGGCCCTTTCTACCCGGATGAGACGACCCCCTTCGACGGTCAAGGAGCCCCGGAAGTGTTCGAGACGGCCCTGGGGGCCGCAGAGGCCCCCGTGGGCGGTGAAGTCTGCGTCCTGGGCGTCGGCCTCGTGCGGCGCGAAAGCCCCGTGGAGCCCTTCCACGTCCGCGACAACCCCACGGTCATCCGCTTCGCCGATTGGGTGATGGCGCCTGCCGTCGACGCCGTGCGCATGTGCACCCAGCAGGAATTCGGGCTGGCGGCCGCGGAGCTCAAGCGTGATGTTTTCCTCCGGGGCCGCGTGCTCGAATCACGGACGAAAGTGTTGAACCACGGAGAAAACCCCATTCCCTTGCGCTGGTTCGCCCACCCGTTCTTTCCTCCGGAACCCGCGTTCTGCCGCTTCAATCCGCCGGTGACGGTTCCGGAAAATCCCGCCTTCGCGCCGGGCGCGGACGGGGTCATTCGGCGCGCCGCGAATTATGCGTGGGAGAAGGGATTCTTCCAGCCCCTTGAGGCCGAGTGGGACAAGCCCCTGAAGGCCGAAGTGGCGCACCCGCTTCTTCCTTTCCAGGGGCCCGTGCGCGTGGAATGCGACTTTCCGCTGGCGCGCCTGCCGATCTGGGGCAACGCCCGCACCACGTCGTTCGAGCCGTACTTCGCGACGGAACTGCTTCCGGGCGCGGCGGTGACGTGGGCAATCCGTTACGGATTTTAAATGTCGAATATCACCGACACCGGTTTTCTCCTCCGAAAGTTCCCGTACTCCGAGTCGAGCCTCGTGCTCAAGGCCTTCACGCGCGAGCACGGGGTGGTGTCCTTCATGGCCAAGGGCGCAAGGCGACAGAACTCGCGCCTGCACGGGCTGCTTGAGCCCGGCCTCCACCTGCAATTCCTGTTTCCCGCGCATGGGCGCGGCGAGATGCGCATTCTCTCCGATGTCGCCCTTTTGCGCGACTTCCCGGGCGTGCGCGACGACATCGTGCGGCAGGGGTTGGCGCAGGTGTTCGGCGAGGTCCTCCTCAAGTACCTGCCCGACGGAGCGCGCGCTCCGGACTTTCACGACCTGATGCTGCGCTCCCTGGAACGTATCGATGTCACGGAATCCACCGGAAGCGATCGCGGCGCCTTGCAGGAACGCCTGGCGGCCTTCCTGCTCGACTTCTGCAAGCTGTCCGGGTTCCAGCCGCAGTTTCGCCTGTGCGCGCAATGCGGCGGGAGGATCTCGGGCGCCATCGTCGATTTTTCGGTGGAGCAGGGCGGCCCCGTTTGCGGCAAATGCCGCTCCGGGGAAGAGGGCAGCGTGCGGATGCGCGAATCCACGCTGCTGTGGCTGCGCGCCGTGCAGGACGGGGTGGAGGATGGCGCGCAAGACGCCGCGGAGGCCAAGGATCCTTCTCCCGAAATGAGCCGATCCGACATGGGGCGCGCGGTCGATTTCCTGCTATTGTATCTGGGACGCCACGCCGGCGGCCAGAAGCCGCTCAAGTCCCTGGAAGTGTGGCGGGGACTCTTAGGGTAACCCCGGGGATGGACAAGGGATGACCGTGCGCCTTCGCACCCGCATCGCCCCGACTCCCAGCGGGCACCTTCACGTCGGCAACGCCTGGTCGTTCACGCTGACCTGGCTGGCGGCGCGCGCTTCCGGGGGCACGGTGCGGCTGCGCATCGACGACCTGGACGCGGATCGCGCGCGCGACGAATACTTCGACGACATCTTCGCATCGCTGCGTTGGCTCGGCCTCGATTGGGACACGGGCCCATCGGATCTTGCGGAGTTTCGCGCGG
>DATAHJ010000358.1:0-5058 GCA_036263275.1 Fibrobacteria bacterium
AGACCGCCTTGTCGTCGGCGACCCCGGTGCCGACGCCGTTGGCGAGATGCACATTGCCCTTCACATAGGCATCCATGATGCCGGGCACGCCCAGCATGCTGTCCGGCCGGAAGACGAGCGGGTCGAGGAAATCGTCGTCGATCCGGCGATAGATCACGTCCACGCGCTCGAAGCCGCTGGTGGTCCGCATGTAGACGAAGCCGTCGCGCACGATGAGGTCGCGCCCTTCGACGAGTTCCACGCCCATCTGCTGCGCGAGGAACGAATGCTCGAAGTAGGCCGAGTTGTGCACGCCGGGCGTGAGTACGGCCACCGTGGGCGCGCTGTCACGGCCCGGCATGCCCGCGGCGCGCGGCCCCATGAACTGCAGCATGTCGAGCAGGCGGCTGGGATAATCCTCCACCGGGCGCGGATTGATGGCGCCGAAGATCTGCGGGAAGGTGCGTTTCATGATCTGCCGATTGCCGATCATGTACGACACGCCCGAGGGGCAGCGCAGGTTGTCCTCCAGCACGAAGAGCTTGCCGTCGCCGTCCTTGACGAGGTCGGTGCCGGTGATGTGGCACCACACGCCCCAGGGCGGATTGAGCCCGCGGCACTGGCGGCGGTACCCCGAGGACGAACGGATCAATTCAGCGGGGATGATTCCGTCGCGGACGATGCGCTGTTCGTGATACACGTCCTGAAGAAAGAGGTTGAGGGCCTGGATGCGCTGCTTGAGGCCGCGATCGATGAAGTCCCATTCGGCGGCCTCGATGATGCGCGGCACCACGTCGAAGGGGAAGATGCGCTCCACCCCCGCCTGGCTGTTGTACACGTTGAAGGTGATGCCGAGGTCGAAGAGCGCCTTCTCGGCGGCCTGCTGCCGCCGGTCGAGCTCGCCCTCCGGCATGGCGCGGAGGTTCTCGACCAGGACGCTGGCCTGCGCGCGCGGCTGCCCGATGCCCGAGAACAGCTCGTCGTAAAATCCGCCGGGATCGTACGCGTCGAGTTTCATGCGATGCCTGCCCGTCCGCTGAGTTGTGGGTGCCGAGGTCTCTCCCCTCCGTCCCCTGCCCCATCTTGAGCAATTCCCGAACCAACGACAATCCGGGGGAATGCCGGGACAGAATGACAGGAATCGCTCGAAAGTGCGCGCAGGTTGAGGACATGGACGCGGAATGAATCCCAATTTTTGCCACTTGTGAACTTAAGTGTCCGCAAATGTTCCGATCAGACTCTCCATTTCGGACCCCGGACCCGCCAAGGTACGGCTTCCGAAGGATCTCGAACCGAAATCGGGCCCGCAGCGTGCCCCTACCCCCACCCCCTGTCCCCTGCTATCTTCCCCTGCATGGATTCCGCCAAAGCCAACCGAATTTTTCAGGCCGGACGCGACCGGGGTGCCGATTTCGTCGAAATTTTCGAGGAAGAGACCCGCCACGCCGGGGTGTCGTTCAAGGACGGCAAGGTCGAATCGGCCAGCGCCGGCACCGACTACGGCATCGGCATCCGCCTGCTGTTCGGCACCGAAGTGCTGTACGCCCACACCAGCAAGGACGAACTCGACCACATCCTGAAGCTGATCGAGGCGCTCACGATCGGCCGGGGCGCGAACATCCTTCCCAGCGATATCGACACGCCGCTCAAGGCCTTGCAGGGCGCGCTGCCGCTGGCCCATCGCATCGCCCAGGATCCGCGAAAAGTGGGACAGGAAAACAAGCTCGACATCCTGCGCCGCGCCGACGCGGCCGCGCGGCGATTCTCGGACAAGATCACGCAGGTGCAGGCCCGCGCCGCCGACACCGTGAGCGACATCCTGATCGCCAACAGCGACGGCCTCTGGGCCACCGACACGCGCACGCGCAGCCGCTTCCACGTGAGCGTGACGGCGGCGGAGTCCGGTTCGGGCGGCGAGATGTTCACCGCGGGCGAATCTCCCGGCGCGCAGCGCGGCTTCGAGTTCTTCGAGGGATTGGACGCGGAGAAGTTCGCGGGCGAGGCCGCGGAGCGCGCGGTGCGCATGCTTTCGGCCGGCTACGTGCAGGGCGGCAAGATGCCCGTCGTGATGGGCAACGGGTTCGGCGGCGTGATCTTCCACGAGGCGTGCGGACATCTCCTGGAGACCGAGGGCGTGCGCCGCAAGGCCTCGGTGTTCGCGGGCAAGCTCGGCGAACAGATCGCGCATTCCGAGGTCACCGCCATCGACGACGGCACAATCGAGAACTCGTGGGGATCCATCGGCCTGGATGACGAGGGCCGCAGCCCGCAAAAGACCACGCTCATCGAGAACGGCGTGCTCAAGACTTACATGAGTGATAGGGTCGGCGCGCACGAAACGGGCGTCGTCCTCTCCGGCAGCGCGCGGCGCGAGAGTTATCAATATGCCCCGGTGTCGCGCATGCGCAACACGTACATCGCCGCGGGCAAGCACACGCCCGAGGCCGTGATCGCGAGCGTGGAGGACGGGCTGTACGCCAAGAAACTCGGCGGCGGGTCGGTGAACCCCGCCACGGGCGAGTTCAACTTCGCGGTGGAAGAAGGCTACCGCATCCGCGGCGGCAAGATCGCCGAGCCCGTGCGCGGCGCGACGCTGATCGGCAAGGGCCCCGAGATCCTGCCGAAAATTTCGATGGTCGCGAACGACCTCGAACTCGCCGCGGGCATTTGCGGCGCCTCCAGCGGCAGCGTGCCGGTGACGGTGGGCCAGCCCACGCTGAAGGTCGACAGCATCTTGGTCGGAGGACGATAGAATGTGGGTCGATGGGTGTTCAATTACGAATTACGAGTTACGAATTAAACGCATCAACAACTTGTCCGCACGTTTTGTCAACTTCAGGAAAATGGTGCCTGCGTATTTCGACGCACGGACTCAATTCGTAACTCGTAACTCGTAACCCTATGACTTCCTCTCTTTCTCCTCACGACGCCGTTTCCTTCCTCTTCGATGCCGCCCGCAAGAAAGGCGCCGCGAAGTTCGACGCCGTGGCGGGCGAGTCCGAAGCCTTCGGCCTGGAGCTCTTCGAGGGCAAGGTCAAGAGCACCGAGATCTCGAACTCGCGCGGCATCGGCATCCGCCTGTTCCGCGACTCCGCGGAAGGACAGCGACCCGGCTTCGCCTTCACGGAACGGATGACGCCCGAGGCTTTGTCGCGCACCGTCGACGATGCCTGGAGCCATGCCGCGCTCACCGATCCCGTCGAGATCGACCTGCCCGCGCCCGCGAAGCTTCCCGACCTCGACCTGAAGGTCTACAATCCGGCGCTCGAGGACATTTCGCTGGAAGAGATGAAGTCGCTCGGCCTTGAGATGGAAGCTTTGGCGAAGCAGGGCGATGCCCGCATCGAGAACGTCCCCTACCTCGGCGTCTCACGCGGTGGAGGATTCTCGCTCATCGCCAACTCCAACGGCGTGCTGTACGAGTCGAAGGCCAACAGCGTGTCGGCGTGGGTGGGCGCGGTGGCGAAAAAACCCGGCGACGAGGATGTCCGCAAGATGGGTGTCTATTCAAGGGGCGGTCGCACTTTCGACAGTTCGCTGTTCGACGCGACGCGCATGGCGCGCATCGCGGTGGAACGCGCAACGGAGCTTCTCGACGCGGAACCTGTGCCCTCCGGCGAATACCCGATCGTGTTCTCGCACCGTACGAGCGGACAGATCTTCGGCATGTTCGGCTCCCCCTTCTTCGCCGAAGCGGCGCAAAAGGGCCAGTCGCGTCTCAAGGACAAGCTCGGCGAGCAAATCGCCTCGCCGCTGTTCACGCTCGTGAGCGACCCGTTCCTGCCGGATTTCCCAGGATCACACCTGTTCGACGGTGAGGGCGTGCCTGCACAGCGTCTCGAAGTCGTGACGAACGGCGTTCTGAACACCTTCCTCTACAACCTGGAATCGGCGAAGAAGGCGGGCGTGAAGCCCACCGGGACCGGGTCTCGCGGCTATTCGGGCAAGGCCGGAACGGGCTTCGCGAATTACATCGTGCCGCTGGGGGGTGATTCGCTGGAGTCGCTGCTTTCCCGTCATCCGAAGTGCCTCTTGATCGTGAAGCTTGAGGGCGGCTCGGGCTGCTCGGCGATCTCAGGCGAGATCTCGATCGGCGCGCAAGGATTCCTCTACGAGAACGGCCAACGCATCCGCGCGGTGGATCGTATCACGCTGAGCACGAACTTCCTCGACCTGCTGAAGAACGTCTCGGGGCTTTCGAACGAGTATTCCGACGCGTTCTCGTCGATGAAGGTGCCGGACGTGCTGGTGGAGAAGGTCAACGTGGCGGGGTAGAAAGCCCGTTACTTTTCCCGTCCCGTCATTCCCGCGCAGGCGGGAATCCAGTCAAAGCCCCTTTGAACGCGAATGACCTCCCTACCGATCTTTGCTGGCTGGATGCCCGTCTTCACTGGCATGACTGGTAACGTGTAGATTCATCGCTATGTTCCCGCTCTCCATCCTCGACCTCGCGCCCATCCCGGAAGGCTCCACCGCCTCCGACGCGCTGAAGAATTCGCTGGACCTCGCGCGGCATGCTGAAACGTGGGGATACAACCGCTTCTGGATGGCCGAGCACCACAACTTCATCGGCATCGCCAGCGCGGCGACGTCGGTGTGCCTCGCGCACGTCGCCGCGGGCACGAAGACGATCCGCGTGGGCGCGGGCGGCATCATGCTTCCCAACCATTCGCCCCTCGTCATCGCCGAACAGTTCGGCACCTTGGAAGCGCTGCACCCCGGCCGCATCGACCTCGCTCTCGGCCGCGCGCCGGGAACCGACCGCGCGGCCATGCGCGCGCTCCGTCGCCATCCCGAGGACTCGGACCGTTTCCCGCAGGACGTGCTCGAACTCCAGCGCTTCCTCGGCGACGCGCCGCCCGAGGATGTGCGCGCCGTACCAGGATTGGGATCGAAGGTTCCTCTCTGGATCTTGGGCTCGAGCCTGTTCGGCGCGCGGCTGGCCGCGGAACTCGGCCTTCCTTATGCCTTTGCCTCCCACTTCGCCCCACAGGCGCTGATGGAAGCCCTGCGCGTCTATCGTGCAAACTTCAAGCCATCGGGGCAGGCGGCTCGCCCGCACGCCATGGCGGGCGTGAA
>DATAHJ010000359.1:0-4850 GCA_036263275.1 Fibrobacteria bacterium
GTGGGCCCGTCGGCATCGGTGGTGGTGACGAAGGTGTAGAAGGAGCCGTCCGTCGGGCGGGTCAAAGTGCGCACGAGCTTGCCCTGCGGATCCCGGAGTTCGAACGTGAGGGGCTCGCCCTTGGGAATGCGCCCCTCGCGGTTCTCAAGGACGAAGGTGAGGAACAGCGTGTCGCCGGGCCGCCACACGCCCCGCTCGCCGAACAGGAAGCCCTTGATCCCCTTCTGGGGTGGCGTTCCGCCCACGTCGAACTGGCCCATTTGCATGGCCGAGCCCTCGTCGAGCTTGAGGTACCCCGCCTGCCCGGCTTTCTTGGCCCGCAACAAGAAGGGTTTGCCCGTGAATTCAATGTCCGAAAATCCCTGCGCATCGGTCTTGCCGCGCGCCATCACCTGCTGCTGATAGTTGAGCACTTCGATGGAAGCCTCGCTCAGCGGCCCGGCGGTGAGGAGATCCGTCGCCGTGACCGAAAGGCGGCCCGATCCTTCCCGCTTGGCGGAGAGTCCGACATTCGAGGCCAGGAAATTGCGCGCGGCAGAATGCTCCTGCATGTAGAAGGTGGGATGACAGGGATTCTCGCGCTCTTCCCACACATAGCCCGACTGGTAGTACCCCTCTTCCGCGCCGTCCCAATTGCTGCCTTCCGCCGGGCCCTGGTCCCAGTCCTTGTCGGTGGGCGGCTCCGGCCAGTCCTTCACGCTGTCGGGGCAGGGGTAGGTGGACTCCTTGTGTCCGAACGAAAGCGTGACGCGGTACAACGTTCCCGGCTCCGGAGTCTTGGAGGCCAGCTCGCTGAGGTCGATGGCATAGCGCGCCCAGCGCGCGCGCAACGACGACGAGGGTTCCAGGCGCATCGTCTTCGTGAAGACGGGCCGCCCCACCCGTTGAATCTCGTCTCCGCCCTCCAGGTCGTTCACCTGCAGGAACTGCGGAACGTTACCGGCGTAAATGCGCACGACGGACACCTTCACCGCGCTGACGTTCACGGCTTCGAAGGGAAGAATCAGCGCGCCCTGTCCGGGAAGGATCACGCCGCGTCCCACGAAGCGGACACCCGGCTTGAGTTCCTCGAAGACCACCGTGAAGCGCCCTTGCTTGCGCAAGGGCTTGCCCAGCGCGCTGCGGATTCCTGCGCCCACCGTCACCAGCCTGCCTCCGGTCCACGAATCCCCGCTGTAAACGCGCAGCTCGTTGCCCCGCGCCTCGAAGCGGAGCTTTTCCTGCCCGCCCACTTGCACGAGGCCCTGAAAGTCCTGCCCTCGCTCGAGCGGATCGGAAAAGCGCAGGGAGACGTGGTTCGCATCGCCCTGCATGGCCTGCGCGTCGACCACCTCGAAATCGTTGACCGACGGAATCCGGACCGTGTCGGCTTCGTCGCGCTCCACGCCGACGGCCGAGCCATGCCATTTGAGGATGAGCTTCGAAGCCGCCTCGCCGCGAAGCAATCCCTCGGTGCGGAAGCGGTGCCCGCGCCCGTCGGATTCATGCTCCCAGTTCACGCTCACCGCATGCCCGTCGACGGAGGCTTCGAGCATTTTTTCGACCGCCTCCGGTCGCGCGCGATCCGCGAGGCGCAGCGTGCCGCCCAGGCTGACCTTGCGCGGCGCATCCTCGTCGGGAACTTCTAGCCCGCCCAAGTCGTGCTCGTAGGATTGCTTGATCACGCCGAAGGCGAATGAAAATTTCTGAAGCGAGGCGGGAACCTTCATCAGGCGATCAAGCGACACCGTCGCCTGATACGCCCGTCCTCGTTGCATCGGACGCGAAGGCCGGAACTCCAACGTGTAGGCGTCGGCCCAGGAGGCCTTGCCGCTCACCGAGGGAGAAAACGAGAAGGGAGACTTCGACAGTTCATGGCCCACGTCTCCCGCGCCGACGGGGTTGACGAAGATCACGCGGATCGGACCATCGGCGGGAACGGTTCCGCCCGTGTATCCGGAGACGATCGCGGCGAAAGCGTCCTGCGGGGTGCCCGGCGAACGAACGCCGCATGAAACCAGAAGAAGGGCGACCCCGGCCAAAAGAAGGGTCGAAAAAACCGGCCGTCCCGAAAGACGCATGGATCCTCCCGACGAGGCGAACCGCCCCGATGGACGGTTGATTATAGCATCCGGGAAGTCGCGGGGGCGTCCCCTAGAAAGGCCTGAGCCAGGATTCCTTGTCCGTCGGGGCGGGCGGCAGTTCGCGCCAGTATGTGGAAGCCTCCGGGGCGGCCGCCTTCTTCTTTCCCGGACCCAGCCGGTACAGCACCGAGGAGATCCCCACGCCCAGGAAATAGGCGAGCGAAAGAAAGACGAAGTTGCCCACGACCTGCATCGGCTTCAGGGCGAACATCAGGCCCTTGTTGAACAGTTCAAGGGGCCTTCTCCACCCGGTGGCGGGCTTGGGCTTGCGCATGGGAAGGCAAGGTAACTCTTGGGGCGGGCGGCGATTTCCCCACCCTTCCCCGTGTTTTCGGAAACCCGCTTCTCGTCGAAAAGAGATTCTCAGGGTCGCCGGGAGGATTTTCGAAGCGTCGTAAAAAATCCGGCTCGAAAAATCCGATGGACACGGCACAACACCCTCCCCTGGTTCGCTTCGCCTTCCGGATGCGCTATCGCCTGAGAGCCCGGGAATACAGGGGTAAAACGCATGTCGGTCGAATTTTTCTAGATAGGGGTCACCATGCAACTCGACTGGAAAAACCTCGGATTCCAATTCCTTCCCACGCACGGCCACGCGCAGTCTGATTTTGCCGACGGCAAGTGGGGCCCGCTTGAGTTCAAGGCCGACCCGGTCCTGAACCTGCACGTCGCCGCCAACGCCCTCCACTACGGCCAGGCCATCTTCGAGGGGCTCAAGGCCTTCCGCGCCAAGGACGGCACGGTCTCCATCTTCCGCCCGGACCGCAACGCCGAGCGCATGCGCCTTTCAGCCGGGCGCCTCGTCATGGAGGCCCCGTCCGACGAGCTTTTCCTCGCGGCCTGCAAGCTCGCGGTGGAGAAGAACATCGACTTCGTGCCGCCGTACGGAACGGGCGCCAGCCTGTACCTGCGCCCGCTGCTGATCGGGACCGAGCCCACCGTGGGCATCAAGCCTTCCGACACGTATTCATTTATTGTGCTTGTCACGCCCGTGGGCCCCTACTACAAGAGCGGCTTCAAGCCCGTGGAAGCGCTGGTGATGCGCGAGTACGATCGCGCCGCGCCGAACGGGACGGGCCGGGCCAAGACCGCGGGCAACTACGCCGCGAGCCTCCTGCCGGGCCTGATCGGCAAGAAGAAGGGCTTCCCCATCATCCTCTTCGCCGACCCGAAGGAAGGCAAGTACGTGGACGAATTCGGCACGTCGAATTTCCTGGGCATCACGCCCGCCGGGGAATACAAGACGCCCGAATCCGGCTCCATCCTGCAGAGCATCACCAACGAAAGCCTGCAGGTGCTGGCGGAGGAATCCGGCCTCAAGGTGGTGCGGGGCCCGATCGCGCTGGACGACCTGCAACAATTCTCCGAAGTGGGCGCCTGCGGCACCGCCGCGGTGATCACGCCGGTCCATGCGGTGCACGATGGCGACCGCGTCACGCGTTTCGGCGAGAAGGACGTGGCCGGGGCCACCTTGACGCGCCTCTACAAGACGCTGCAGGGCATCCAGTACGGGGAAATCCCCGACACGCACGGGTGGCTTGTGCCGGTGAAGGGATAAAGGGGCGTTCTTCGCAGCCCATTGGGCTGTTCGGTATCCTTCGAGGTCTTTGCATCGTCGCGTTGGGGTTCGGGTTGGGAAATCCGACCCCCGAAAAGGCCCCGAAACAGGCCTCAAAAGAACCCCTTCTTCCTAATTTATGCCCTCCGGCATGAAAGCGCGCACCCTCATCCTGACCGTCCTGATCGTTCCGGCCTTGGCGGCTCTTGTCGCCGCCGGAACGATCGCCGCGAGCCTGCGCTCGGCGATGGTGCGCGTGCCCGACAGCACCTTCACGCACGAGGGCATCCGCAAGATCCTCTCCCGCGAGTCGGTGGTCCTGTATGCCGACGGCAAGACGCGCGTCGGCACCTTCTTCGACGACGCGCACCGCGACTACCTGGCGTACGATTCCATCCCCCCGATGCTGGTGGAGGCGCTCGTCTCCGCCGAGGATCGCAACTACTGGCAGCACGGAGGCTGGGACGCCAAGGCCTTCGCCCGCGCCATGATCGACAACGTGCGCTCGGGCGGCCGCTGGCGCGGCGGCAGCACGCTCACCCAGCAGACCGCGAAGAACCTTTTCGGCCGCACGGGACCGCTGCGCGGCAAGATCGACGAACTGATCAACGCGTGGCGTCTCGAGCAGAAGTTCTCGAAGAAGGAAATCCTCGAGTTCTATCTCAACCAGTTCTTCGTCACCGGCAACGGCCATGGCGTCCGCATCGCCGCGCGCTATTTCTTCGACAAGGAGCCGCGCGAGCTGAACCTCGCGGAGTGCGCCTTCATCGCCGGCTCCGTCAAGGGCCCCAACCAATACAACCCTTTCATCCAGGGCACGCCCGAGAAGCGCGCGGCGGCGGTCGAACGCGGACGCACGCGCACGGCCTACGTGCTCAAGCAGCTTCGCAAGCTCAACAAGATCACCGAAGCCCAGTACCGGGACGCGCTGGCGCACCCGCCGAAGCTCAAGCGCGGCGATTTCCGCTTCGTGCTTTCGACCAACATGATGAAGGTGAAGCGGCTGCTCGACAGCCGCGAGATGCAGGACATCCTCTCGCGCTACGGCGTCGAGGACTACACCGCCGCGGGCCTGCAGATCTACACCACGCTCGACCCGGAGATCCAGCGCGCCGCCGAATACGCCGTATACTCCAACCTCGCGGCGCTCGACCTCGTCCTGCGCGGCT
>DATAHJ010000360.1:0-5316 GCA_036263275.1 Fibrobacteria bacterium
GGCGTGGCGCTCTGCGACTGCAGGTACATCGCGCGGGAAAGGCGGACGACGTCCAGCTCCACCGGCGAGAGCGGGCCCTTGCGGCCCGCGCCGTCGAGCAGGGCGGCAATGTGCGGCGCGCGCGTCATCATCTCCCAGAACGAGTGCGTCGGTCCTTCGCCGAGCTCGAGGACATGCCGCGTGTCGGCGTCGGTCACCATCATCGATGCGCTTGGCAGCGCATACTGGGCCGTCCGGGTCAGGTTCAAGAACGCCGCCACGTTGGCGAAGGAGCGCAGCGCCTCCTTCTGCACGAGGTCGCGCTTCGACTCCTCCACCGTGTCGGCGGCGGCGGCCATGCGCTGCAGCTTCTCGAGGCCCGGCTCGATCTCCCGATAGGTGTAGAGACGCTTCTTGTCAGGCGCGATGCCCATCGCCTCGGCCACTTCGGGGTTGTCGATGCGGAAGAGCTTCAGCGTTCCGGTCTTCTCGGGCGCGAAGAGGATCTCGGCCATCGTCGAGAGCGCCGAGCGGCCCTTCAGGTGGTCGCGGCCCGACCACTGCGTGAGCACGTGCCGCGCCATGGTCTCCAGCGGCTTGACGCGCCCTTCGTGCAGCACGGCCACGGCCGCGAGGGTCTTGAGCTCCGCGTCCTTCTCCAGGCCCTTGGAGGGGCGCCCGAGATTCTCGGGCAACAAGGTGAACTTGCCGCCCAGCCCGAGGGTGTCGGCGTCGGGCGCGTCGTCCATCCCGGCGCGCGCGGGCGCGGCGGAGAGGAGAAGGGCCGGCAGGACCAGCGCGGAAAGGAAGGAGAGGGCGAGGCGTTTCATCGGGAATCTCGTCGCGAAGATCATTTGCGGGCCGTCCGGCGCACGTAGCCGAGGAAGCCCAGGGCGAAGTGAAGCAGCATGCCGCCGAACACCATCAGGCTGCTCGCGTAAGGGAGCACGCGGCCCGGGTTGGTGACCACGGCGAAGGTCGACTGTTCGCCGCCGCTTTGGTCCTGGCCGAAGCTGGCCTGGAAGAACGTGTATCCCTTGTAGCGCAGCGGATTGTTCATCCACACCTTCACGGGACGCGAGGCCGCGCCGTCATGCAGGTCGGCGTAGCTCTCGTAGCTCTTCGCCACCTCGGTGCCGGGGTGCACGGTGCGCTTGAAGTCGGTTAGCGTCAGCGAGAAGTCGAGCGGATAGTGGCGGCGGCGCAGCTGCAGGAACACGCGGCCCCCGTCCTTTTCCCCGCCCAGCGTCAGGGCGAGAGGGTTGCGCTCGAGGCCGTAGAACAGCACGTCGCGGTCGGGCGGCGCGCCGGGACCGTCGACATGCAGCGTCGCGATCACGCCCGGCGCGTTCTGCGCCGCTTCCTTCTCGGGCTTGCGCGGCTCCATCGACGCGATCCGCGAGGCATTCAGGTAGGGCATCACGCCGCCCGTGGCCATGGTCGTGAAGGCGGCGGCGTTGAAGTAGTACGTCTTCACCGTGAGGCGCGCGGGCCACGGGTCGAGCTTCAGCACCTTGCCGGGGCGAAGGTCGTCATCGACGTAAGAGACCACTTCGTTGGTGTCGCCGTGCGAGGTCCACGCCGCCAGCTCCCACTCGTGATAAGCCGTCGTGTAGTGCCCGGTCTCGCCTTCGGCCAGCGTGAGCTGCGATTCCACCGCCATCACCTGCGTGATGAAGCCGCCCACGAGCAGCAGCGCGAGGCCGGCGTGCACCACCCACAAACCGGCCTTCCGCCAGGAGAGCGGCAGCACGATCGCCATCATGACCAGGAGCTGCAAGGTCAGCACCCACAGCACCAGGCTCGCGCCGGGCACGGGAACGACCTTCCCGATCCAGATCACGTATCCGAAGAAAACCCGCTGCGCCTCGTACAGGCCGTTGTTGGCCTGGTACAGCGTGCCGAAGAACACCTGCAGCAGCAGGATGAGAAGCCCGCCGAGCGTGATCGCCGGGTGCAGCAGCAGCTTCGCCGCCGGGTGTCGCGCGGCCCTGCGCCGCGATTCCTTGAAGGTCGCGAAGCTCACGGCTTGCTCCTGATGGAAAGGTCTTTAACGAAGGCGATCAACTGCGGGCGCAGGCGCGCCACCTTGGCCTTTTGTCCCATCGCCTTCACGAACACCGTCGTGCCGTCCACCTCGAGGATGGCGCCCACGATGCTCTTCGACTGCGTCATGTCGCCCGAGAGCATGTTCGTGAAGTCGACCACCACGCCGCTTTGGCCCGTGGCCGTCTTCACGTGCCCGGCCGCGGCGATCGCGGCGGGAGCCTGCGAGGGAGCGACGCCGATCTGTCCCAACCAGCGCATCACGTTGGCCTGAAGGCCGCCCGCCATGCCGCCGAGCTGCACGATGGAAACGTCCACCGGATCGGGATCGGGCTTGCCCGCCTTCGCAAGCTCGGGATCCGGCGCCCAGAAGCCCGTCAACCGCAGCGGATCGCCCTCGGGCTGCACGGTCCAGCCTTCGGGAAGCTTCCACGAAATGTCGGAGAGCGGGCCGCGCTGCAGGCCTGAACCTTCGCCGCGCGCGGCGATCTCACTGTAGCGGCGCGGCTCGGGCTCATTCTTGCAGGAGACAAGCGCGGTGGAGAGAAGCAGGGCGCCGACCGCGCCCAGCTTGAGAGACATTGGAACAAGCGTGTAATGGAGGCGCATGGCGGCGAAGAAATTAGAAAGAAGGCAAAGCGGAAACCGGTGGGGGCGGTTCCTTGAGGTTTGTTCTTCGAAGTTGGTGGACAAGCTTCTTCGAAGA
The DNA here is from genome assembly GCA_036263275.1 of Fibrobacteria bacterium. Lineage (GTDB taxonomy): Bacteria > Fibrobacterota > Fibrobacteria > UBA11236 > UBA11236 > UBA11236. The sequence goes on from DATAHJ010000360.1 coordinate 2,732, forward strand.
CCCGGCTTTGTCGTTGGTGGTTGGTGGCGAGCGAATCTCTTGCGTCCCCGTGTAGGATTCCCACAGGATTCGGGCTTGTGTCGTGTTCGCTGTTGCCGCCAATCACCAACGACAAAGGAACAGACCCGAACCTCTCTCCAACCACCAACCCTCAAAGGGACTGCCCGCGCAGCAACCCCCAAATCGGGCTAAATTCAGCCAGTAAAATTATCGTCAAATATCAACGTCATTCCCCATTCTGTTTTAAGGCGTTGTCTTTTCCCGATTAACGCGTGAAACATGCGGACACTACATCTTGTGGTGTAGTCCGAAAAAGATCGCAATATTTGGTTGTTTTTCGCAATAAATGGGTTACTTTGGTTGCTCAGGAAATAAAAAAAGCACCCGCGCGTCGACTCAGTTGAAACGCGCGAATTCAAGGAAAGTGGCGGCAAATGACCACGGTTACCGAAGACGTCAAGGAAATCCTCGCCAGCGCGGATGTGGGAATGGCAGTGAGCGGCCTCGATCCCGCGCGTTATCAGATCGAGCGTCGCGACGGCTCGACGGTGAAGTTCAAGGGCGAGAAGATCGTGCGCGCGATCACCAAGGCCTTCCTGGCCGAGGAGAACCTGAGCGAGCCCACCGAGCGCATCCTCGAGGAAGTGGGCCGCATCTCCGACACGGTGTTCGACGCGCTGCTGCGCCGCCGTCCCAATGGCGGCACGTGGCACATCGAAGACATCCAGGACCAGGTCGAGCTCGCGCTGATGCGCGTGGGCCGTCCCGAGGTGGCCAAGCGCTACGTGCTCTATCGCCAGGATCGCGCCAAGCAGCGCGCGGCCCAGCACGCCGAGGCGCTGGCTCCGGCCGCCCCCGCCGCGCAGCCCGCCTACACGGTCACCAATGCCGCCGGTCAGGTCGTCCCGCTCGACGAGGCGCGCCTCAAGGCGGTGATCGCCGAAGCTTGCGCGGGTTATGAGAAGGAAGCTTCGCCGGCGCGCATCCTCAAGGACACGCTGACGAACCTGTTCCCGGGCATCGCCGAGCGCGACGTGTCGAAGGCGCTGGTGATGGTATCCTGCTCGCACATCGAGGAAGATCCCGCGTGGAGCTTCGTGACCGCGCGCCTCCTGATGGACGACATCCGCGAGGAGGCGCTGGGCGCCCGGCTCACGGCCGCGCAGATGGCGGAGCGCTATCCGACCTACTTCGGCGAGTACGTGGAGCTGGCGGTGAAGCGCGAGCTGCTCGACGCCAAGCTGCTCGAGTTCGACCTCGTCCGTTTGGGCAAGGCGATCAAGCCCGAGCGCGACCTCGACGTCACCTACCTCGGCCTGCGCACGCTGCATGACCGCTACTTCGTGCACCTGCCCGAAGGCCGCCACATCGAGCTCCTGCAGGCGTTCTGGATGCGCGTGGCGATGGGCCTCGCGCTGAACGAAGTGGACCGCGAAGGGCGCGCCATCGAGTTCTACGAGGCGCTCTCGTCCTTCCGCTTCGTGAGCTCCACGCCCACGCTGTTCAACTCGGGCACGCGCCACTCGCAGATGTCCTCCTGCTACCTCACCACCGTTCCCGACGACCTGCACGGCATCTTCGAAGCCATTCAGGACGATGCGATGCTGTCGAAGTTCGCGGGCGGCCTCGGCAACGACTGGACGCCGGTGCGCGCGCTGGGTTCCCACATCAAGGGCACCAACGGCAAGAGCCAGGGAATCATTCCCTTCCTCAAGGTCGCCAACGACACCGCCGTGGCGGTAAATCAGGGTGGTCGTCGGAAGGGCGCGATGTGCGCCTACCTCGAGACCTGGCACATGGACATCGAGGAGTTCCTCGACCTGCGCAAGAACACCGGCGACGACCGCCGCCGCACGCACGACATGAACACGGCGAACTGGATTCCCGACCTGTTCATGAAGCGCGTGGTCGAGGACGGCCCCTGGACGCTTCTGAGCCCCAACGAGGCCCCGGACCTGCACGACCTTTACGGCAAGGCCTTCGAGGAGCGCTACAAGTGGTATGAGTCGGAGGTCGCCGCGGGCCGCATCAACACCTTCCGCACCATCCGCGCGAGCGACCTGTGGCGCAAGATGCTCTCGATGCTCTACGAGACGGGCCACCCCTGGATCACGTTCAAGGATCCCTCCAACCTGCGCTCGCCGCAGCGCCACATGGGCGTGGTGCACAGCTCCAACCTGTGCACCGAGATCCTGCTCAACACCAGCGCGCAGCAGGAGATCGCGGTGTGCAACCTCGGCTCCGTGAACCTCGTCGCCCACATGAAGGACGGCAAGCTCGACGACGCGCTGATCGAGAAGACGGTCACCACGGCCATGCGCATGCTGGACAACGTGATCGACATCAACTACTACCCGGTGCCGGCGGCGCGCAACTCGAACCTGAAGCACCGGCCCGTGGGCCTGGGCCTCATGGGCTTCCAGGACGCGCTCTACGCGGCGGGCATCTCGTACGCCTCCGACGCGGCCGTGGAGTTCGCCGACTCCAGCATGGAGTCGATCTCCTACTACGCCATCTTGGCTTCCTCCGAGCTGGCGCGCGAGCGCGGTTCGTACCCGAGCTACCAGGGTTCGTCGTGGTCGAAG
>DATAHJ010000361.1:0-5295 GCA_036263275.1 Fibrobacteria bacterium
CCCTGGAAGGATTCGTTACATCCAGCGCCGCGTGCGCGCCTTGTAGTCGCGGTACGCCTGGCCGAAGCGCGCCTCGAGGTGCGCTTCCTCGCGGAGGATCACGAAGCGGTTGACCGCGTAGAGGGCCGCCGGAAGGAGCAGGAAAGGCCAGGCCGAGGCCGTCCAGCACGAGAAGCCGAGGTAAATCCAGGCGAAGGCGAAGTAGATCGGGTTGCGCGTGCGCAGGTAGGCGCCCGTGGTCAGGAGCTTCTTCGCGGGCTTGAAGACGCTCAGCGGCGTGCCCGCGCGACGAAAGGCCCAGGCCGCGCTCGCGAAGATGACGAGGCCTCCCAGGGTGAACAGCACGGCGGGGATGAGGCTCCAACCCATCGGCAGCACCGGCAGGGGGATGAGGATGTTCAGGAAATAGGCGGCCAGGAAGAAGGCCAGGAAGACGAGGGGCGGTGCGATCGGCGGATTGGGGGCGTCGGGAAGGATTTCTCGCGTCATGCCGCGGGGATATAGCATTCCGCGCGAACGCTCTGGGAGAATCGAAGCCGGGAAAATGGGAGTCGCGCGATCCTATGTCAGGAACACCAACGCAGGGCCAGGAAAATGGTGGTCGCTACAAGACTCGAACTTGTGACCCCTTCCATGTCAAGGAAGTACTCTAACCAACTGAGCTAAGCGACCCATTTTCCCGGCCCGGACATGGCAAAAGCCGTGGGGATCGGCAAAGTTAGCCATGTCCGGGCGAAAACCCAATAGCCCGGGCAGTACCGCGAACAACCCTCCGACCGCGAAGGATACCCCCTGACCTGTTATTTTTCCGGCTCCGGAGTCCCCGTTTTTCAATCCAAGCGATATGTCCCAAGCCACCCGCCCCTCCCGAATCCTGTGCGTCACCGGCACGGGCACCGATATCGGCAAGTCGTCGCTGTCGCTGGCCGTCCTGCTGTGGGCGCGGTCGCGCGGCTTGCGGGCGGGATACCTGAAGCCCGTCCAATGCGGATCTCGTGACAAGGCTCACGGTGGCATGCCCCATTTCGGCGATCCCGACTGGATCCGCACCGCATGTCCCGAGGTGGAAGAGGCGGGAGCGGTGTACACGTTTCCCGACGCGGTGTCGCCGCATCTCGCGGCCGAGCGGGCCGGCGCGTGGATCGACGCGGAGTGGATCCTGGAGCAGGCCGTCGCCGCCGCGCGTCGGGTCGACCTGCTGGTGGTGGAAGGCGCGGGAGGAGCGGCGGTGCCGCTGAACCGTGAGGGGTTTTCTCTCGCGGACATAGCTTGTTCGGGTACGTGGCCGTGTCTGATCGCTGCGCTTCCGGGGCTGGGGACGCTGCATCACACGATCACCACGGCGCATTATCTGGCCGAGCGCGGAGCGACCGTCGCGGGCTTTGCCTTCGTGCAGTCTTCGCCTGAGAATTCGCCGGTGGCGAATGATAATGTCGCGACGCTCGAAAGCATTTTGAAGCTTCCGCATTTCGGGACGGTTCCTTACGTGCCCGGCCTCGGCCGCAATCTGCCGCCCTCGCCGGCCGCATCCTCGCTGCTCGCCTCCTCGCTCCCCGGCCTGGATGCTTGGTGGGGCGCATGAGCGAGAATCCATTCCGGGAGGCTCTGGAGGCGCGTCGCGCGCAAGGCCTCTTCCGCGATCCCGCCGTGCTCGACGGCGCGCCGGGGAAATGGATCACTCGCGACGTCGAGGGCGCGCCGAAGCGCTGCCTGAACCTCGCTTCCAACAATTCGCTGGACCTCGCGGCGCATCCCCGCCTCAAGGCTCGCGCCGCGGAGGCGCTGGAGCGCTTCGGAGCGGGGAGCGGGGGCTCCCGGCTCCTCGGTGGGAACCTGCCGATCCATAATGAACTTGAGGCGGCGCTGGAACGCTATCGTCCGTTAACGCCCGGAGCGCGTGCGCTGGTCTTCAACACGGGCTTCCAGGCGAATCTCACCGTCGTGTCGGCGATAGGCGAACTGCTCGGCGGTGTGTTCGCCGACAAGCTCGCGCACGCCAGCGTCGCCGAGGGCTTGCGCCTGTTGCCGCGCGAAGCGCCCTTCCATCGCTTCCGCCATAACGATATCGGGCATCTTGAAGAGCTTCTCAAGCAGCACCAGCCCGCCGCGGGCGGACTGGTGGCGACGGAATCGCTGTTCAGCATGGACGGCGACTTCGCGGCCTTCGAAGATTTGTGCGCGTTGCAGAAGAAATACGGCTTCTGGCTGCTGGTGGACGAGGCGCACTCGACCGGCGCCTATCCCGGGCTGCACGAAAGGGCGCTGCGTGGAGTTCCCGGGCGAACGATCCTTCTCGGCACCTTCGGCAAGGCGTTGGGCGGCTTCGGCGCCTATGTCGTGGGCGCGCCCGAGGTGCGCGACTTTCTGATCAACTTCGGGCGCGGCTTCGTGTTCAGCACGTCGCTGCCGCCGGCAGTGATAGGTGCCAACCTCGCGGCCATGGAGGCCGCGGACGACACGACCGAAGCATGGCGCGCGGAAAAGCTCGCGGCCATTTCCGGCTTCGCGCGCGCCGAGCTTGCGAAGCGCGGTTTCGACACGGGCAAGGCCGTGGGACACATCGTGCCCGTCATCTTGGGAGACGCCGCGCGGGCGGGGGCGGTCTCGGCCGCGCTGCTGCGGCACGGGTTCCATGCTCCCGCCGTGCGTCCGCCGACGGTGCCGGCGGGCACGGCGCGCTTGCGCCTCAGCCTCACGGCGGCCTTTGAAGAAAGCGATGTCTTGTCGCTTTGCGAGGCGCTCGAAGCTTCCGTCAAGGAATCCGGAGAATTGCGAGCATGAGCGCGACGCAAGGAAAGCCGGTCGTTCATTGGCTGGGCGGCTGGGTGTCTTCTTTGGAATGCTGGGAGCCGCAACTGCGCGCCCTCTATCCGGAATTCGAGCATCGCTTCACCGACACGCACGATGTCCTGGACGATGCGATTCCCCCCTTTCCCGCCAATGGCGACAAAGGGGAAACGCATCTCGTCGCGGCTTGGTCGTTGGGATCCTTGCGGGCGCACAAATGGATGGCCGAGGGCACTTGGCCCGTGGACCTTCCGCTGCTCTCGCTGTGCCCGGTGTTCCGTTTCGTGCAGCCGGACGCTCCCTCTTCCTTTGGCGAATCGGTGCTGCTCCGAATGGAGAAGAAGTTGGGCACGGCGCGCGAGGCCGTGCTGCTCGATTTCTGGCGGCGCATGCCCAAGGCTTCGGAGATGCCGCCGGAGTGGGAAGCGCGCTGGATTGAGGCCGCGCGCGGCTACAGCGATGTGAGCGTGCTGCGCGCGCTGCAATACCTGCGCCTGGAGACGGTCGATCCGGCCGCGCTGAAATCGGTGCCCGGCCGTTGGGAGCTGATCGCGGGAGAGGCCGACAGGCTTGCGCCCGTGGGCGCGTGGAAGGCGGAGCTGCCGCCGCGCGCGCGACTGACCCTACATCCCGGTGGCCACATTCCGTTCTGGGAGCGCCCCGACCTCGTGAAGGATGCGCTGATGAGGTTGGTCGGTTCGGAGAAGTCCCTATGACGTCCCCGACTTCCTTCCACGCCCTGCGCTTCGGTCGCGCCGCGACCGCCTACGAAGCCGCCGCGGGCGTGCAGGCCCGCATGGCCGATACGCTGCTGGGTTTATGGGGCGATGGTGCCGCGCCTGCGCGCGTGCTCGAGTTCGGATGCGGCACGGGACTCCTGACGCGTCGCCTCGCGGCGCGCTTTCCCGCGGCGGCGATCACCGCCACCGACGCCGCGCCCGAGATGCTCGAGGTCGCGCGCGCGGCGCTGGCGGGAAGTGGCGGCCATCTCGCGTTCCGGGAACTGGATGCCCGCGCAGGTTCGCGAACAACCGGGGGCCCGCAGGGAACACCCCCTGACTTGCTGGCTTCGAATGCGCTCGTGCAATGGTTTCCCGACCTCGCGGCGCATTTCCGCTTCGCGGCGTCGCTGGCTTCGCCGGGCGCGCACTATCTCGTCTCGGGATTCGATCGCGCGAACTTCCCGGAGCTGAACGCGCTGTTGTCGGCGCCGCCGTTCGGGTACCAGGCGTTTCCCGGGCACACCCGCGAGGCGGTGGAGGTGGCGGTGAGCGAGGGGGGATGGCAGGTTTCGGGTTTCGTCGGCTGGGAAGAGGTCGAGGTTCTGCCGACTCCGCGCGCGGTGCTCGCGCGCGTTCAGGACCTCGGCGCCGTGCGAGACCCGCGTGCGGGCGGCCGCATGACCCGCGCGAACCTGGCGTGGCTGTTGGCGGAGTATGCGAAGCGGTTTTCTGCCGAAGGCGGCGTGCGCCTCACTTGGAAGCCGTGGGCGGCGGTGCTGTCCCTCGACTAATCTTCAGCGCCGCCGGTTGTACAACACCAGCGCCACCGGCGAAAGCACGATCGTGAGGATCGCGGGCGCGACGAGCGCCTCGCCGACCTGCGTCCACGTCGCCGTGCCCGACAGGATGCCGCGCATCGCATAGACCAGCAGCGAGACGGGGTTCACGTCGACGAAGGCGCGCAGCCATCCGGGCATCGTGGACGAGTCCACGAACACGTTGGAGGCGAAGGTCATCGGCATCAGGAAGAGCCAGCTGAAGGTCATCACCGAGCCCGGCGTGCGCAGCGCGATGCCGAGTGTGGTGAAGATCCAGCCGAAGCCGAAGGCGCACACGTTGAGCAGGGCGATCGCCACGACGACGGAGAGGGCTCCGCCCGCGGGCCGGTAGCCCAGCACGAGGCCCACGATCACGACGATGGTCGACGAGAGCGTGTAGCGGAGGAAGTCGCCGAACATCGCGCCGGTGATGGGCGAGAGGTGCCAGATGGGTAGCGACCGGAAGCGGTCGTAGATGCCCTTGGAGAGGTCGGTGTTGAGCGTGACGCCGGTGTACATCGAGGCGAACACCACTGTCTGCACCATGATGCCCGGCAGCAGGAACTGCAGGTACACCTGCGGCGTGCCCGCGAGCGCGCCGCCGAAGATGTAGGTGAACAGCGCGGTGAACATCACGGGGGTGATCACGGCATCGAACATCTGTTCGGGAACGTGCTTGATCTTGAGCAGCGCGCGCCATGCGAAGGCGGCTGTGTTCGCGACCGCACCGGGTCGGGCCGGGCGGGTCCGATCGGAAAGCAGGGCCGTGAGGTTTTGGTCGAGGCGGGTCATTTGGCCTTCCCCTTCTTCTTTTTTCCCTTGGTGGACTCGGGATCCTCCTGAGGCTCGGCGGCGTGGCCCGTGAGGGCGAAGAACACTTCGTCGAGAGTGGGCTGGCCGAGCGAGAAGCCGTCGACCGGCATCCCGGCGGCCGCGAGGTCGCCGATCACCGCCACGGCGCGCGCCGG
>DATAHJ010000362.1:0-1880 GCA_036263275.1 Fibrobacteria bacterium
GGTCGGGGGGCTTCTTTGCGGGCCCGGCGTCGTTCGTGACCCTGTCGGCGGTTACGCCAGCAACGCCTCGATCTCCCGGATTTCCTTGGGGATCGACTCCGAGAGGTTCCGACAGCCGGTCTTCGTGATCAGCAGGTCATCCTCGATGCGGACGCCGATCCACTCCGAATAGCGCCTGCCGCCCAGCCTGATGCTGAAATGCCCGTAAAGGCCGGGTTCGTTGGAGATCTGCCAGCCCGGCTGCAGGGGGTAGTCCTGGTAGATCCGGTGGGGATCGCCGTCGTGCTCCTGCTCGCCCATGAGGTGCGAGACGCCGTGCGGCTTGCCCTTGTAGGCGCGCTCGGCCGTGCCGCCCTTTGCGAGGAAGCGATCCTTCAGGGCGTTTTCGATGAAGCCCCAGACCTTCTCGTTCAGGTCGCGGATGGTGGCGCCGGGCTTCGCGTTGCGCTGGTTCGCCTTGGCGGCGTCGAGGACGATGCCGTAGATGATTTTCTGCAGCGGGTTGAATTTTCCGGAAACCGGAAAGACGCGCGTGATGTCGGCATGCATGGTGCCCCAGCGCGCGCCGAAGTCCATGAGCACGAGGCCGCCCTTCGCGAGCGGCTCGTCGTTCTTGAGGTAGTGCAGCGTGGTGGCGTTGCGGCCGCTCGCGATGATGGACGGGAACGCGAGGCCGAAGGGGCTGCGGCGCAGCATGCCGTATTGCAGGCGCGCCTCGAGCTCCGTCTCGGTGCGGATTTTGCGCTTGGAGGACTTGGCCTCGGCGAGGGTTTCCACGAAGGCCGCGCGCGTGGCCTCCACGGCCTTGCCCACGTCCTTCACCTGGTCGCCGTCGAGCGGGAGGCGCAGCGCGTAGTGCTGCGCCGCGCAGCTGCGAACCTCGAAGCTTTTCCTCGCCGCGCGCGCGTGCTTTTCGAGGCGCGCCTTGAAGGCGAAGTTATGGTCGTCGCGGGTCTCGCGAACCTTGCCCTTGTCATCGGAGTAGCGATGCCAGAAGGCGTAGCCGTGGCTTTTCTTCGACCGGCGCACCAGCGCCTCGAACCATTCGTCGAATTCCGAGAGGGGGCGAACATCCTGGACGCCGGTCAGCGCCCGGATATCCCGAAGGTCACCGGACGATTTGGGGCCCGCGGAGAAAACCCCCCTGCCCTTTTTCTTCTTCCCTTCTTCGGGCGGAAGGCCGAAACGCACGCCGTCCCAGAACTCGCGTTCGGGGTTCTTCTCGGGGACGAACAGGACTTCCTGACCCTTCGCGCCGGGGCGCGCTCCCGGTATCAGGGCGAGGATGACGTTGGGCTGGTTGATGCCGGTGAGGTGGATGACCGCCGGCTCCTGGAAGATCTTGAGCGCGCTCATGATCCACAGGTTCTCGGAGCCCGGTTCGCGCGGCACGCCGGCGAAGATCGCGAAGGAGTCGAGCGCGTCGAGGTGCGCCTTGCGGCGCTTCTTCAGGACCTCGGGGAACCGCGCTCCCGCCGTGCCGACGGGATAGACCTGGGAGTAGCGGCGGAGGAGTTGGAGCGAAGGTTTTGGCATCGAATCCCGTACTCGATTCTGTCTCATCGACGCGCCCGGATCGGGCGAATCAGGAAAAATGATGGAATGATGCAGTGATAAATGATGATCTCGCCGACATCATTCCATCATTTCATCTTTCCATCATTCCGCGTTCACCACTTCCCGCTGACGTACGGCAAGTTCGCCGCCACGGCGTCGACTTCCGCGGCGTGCGAGAGCAACTCGCTCATCGGGTTCCACTTGCCGGTGAGGAACTGCTGGCGCGGGCCGGCGGGGAAGGTCACCGGCACGGTCACGGGGCCGCGCAGCTCGGATTTCTCCACGTCGAGCGTCCACTCGGCCGAGGGATCCTTCTCGGCGGC
>DATAHJ010000363.1:0-4625 GCA_036263275.1 Fibrobacteria bacterium
AGGCGTAACGCTTCAAAGTCAATTAAACGTCGTGTTGAACAGGACGTAGAATTTGTGCGACGTGTAGTCGCCGTTGAAGTCCGCGTCGGAGTTGTCGTCGCGCTCGGCGCCGATGAACCCGTAGCCCGCGGCGACGCCCAGCCCCCAGTTGCGGCTCACCCACCACTCCTTGCCCACCTTGGCATGCAGCGAGAAGCCGGGATTCGTGTTCACCGGATCGTCATCGTCGTCACTCGTGTTGCGGAGCGTGAAGCGCCCCACGCCCAGCGTGCCGCTGAGGAAGACGTTCGCGGGCATGATGTAGTAGGTGAGGCCGATGCCGACCGTGCCGTCGGAGAGCATGACGTCGTCGTCGAGATCCGAGGTGCCGCCCACGGTCTCCATGTCGGGACCCCGGACGTTGCGGCCGATGAAGTCGGCGCTGAGGATGAGGTTCTCGGCGAGCGCGCCGCCGACCTTGATGTCGAGGATTCCGCCCGGGCCGCGGAAGGTGATGTTGTCCCAGCTGCCGGCGTTTCCGCCTAGGTCCGCCTCGGTGCTGCCGAAGGCAATGCCCGGGCTGATCGACAGGAAGAATCCGTCGTGGCGATGCGCTTGGATGTCTTGCGCGAGCGCGCCCGTGGCGCCGAAGGCCAGAAGGGCGGCGAGAAGGGCGAGGCAGGGAAAGGCGGCGAGATTTTTCATGGCTTCCTCCGGGTGGGTTCCCGTACTTAGGATACCCGCCCCGGCGAAGTCGCGCAAGTATGGCGACGCGTAAATGCGCCGCTGAAAGAATTCGTTACGGCGCTGGAACTACAGCAGCTTCATCAGCGTCGAGAAATCCTCGTCGCCCCAGCCCTTGGCCATGCCTTCGCTGTAGAGCTTCTTGAGCCCGCGCAGCTGGGGCAAGGGCAGCTTGCCCGCGCTCTCGAGCGCGAGGCGGAGGTCCTTGTCCATGTGCTTGAGCGAGAACTGCGGGGCGTAGTCGCCCGCGCGGAGCTTGGGCTCCTTGAGGTCGCTCATGGGGGAGCGGCCCGCGTTGGCCTTGAGCGCCTCGAAGTACGTCGCGTCGGAGATGCCCGCCGCGCGCGCGAAGGAGAGGCTCTCCTCCAGGCCTTCTAGGAGCAAGGCGATGTTCATGTTCATCGCAAGCTTGAGCGACGCCGCGCTGCCCAGCGGGCCCACATGCAGGCGCACCATCGAGATGCGCGCGAGCGTCGGCTCGGCCTTGGCGAGCAGCTTCTCGTCGCCGCCCACGTAGAACACCGTCTTGCGGTCGACGGCGGCGAGCTTGCTGCCGGTGAAGGGAATCTCAAGAAAGGCCGCGCCGGCCTTCTCGACCTGCGCGGCGAACTTGAGATTCCATTCGGCGGACACGGTGCTGGCTTGCGCGACAAGCTGACCGGGCTTCAGCACCGGGAGGATCTGGTCGAGCACGTTCTGCACGGCCGGGGGATCCGCCACCACGATGACGACGAGTTCCGCGTCGCGCGCGGCATCGGCGGCGTCCGCGGTGAAACCGGGCGCATCGGCCTTGGCCGTGCGGTTCCAGGTCTTCAGCGGCACGCCGTCGGCGGCGAGGTTCTTGGCCCACTCGGAGCCGATGATGCCCAGTCCAAGGATCGCTGTTTTCATGTGTTCCCCGAAAGCGAAAAGAGAAATGCGAAAAGCGAAAGAACAAAGATGCAAAACTGGAGAGTTAGGTGCGGCGACGGAAGGTTTTCGGTATTCGAGACTTAAGGTTTCGAGTGCTGGCGACAAGAATGGCGGTTAACTCACTGGCTTCAGATGAGATTTCTGAAGCATTTTCTGGATGAATGATTCCACAAATCTGAAGCAGGTCCATCCAGTAGCGGGATTCCTCAAGCTCCTGCAGGCCGACTTCCATTTTGCTTAGCATTTCCGCATCGGATCGGGCTCGACGAGCTTCTCGCATGTGCGCTCCGACTGAGGTGCCTGAACGCAACAACTGACGACCCAAGACTTGGGCTTCCGGAGTCCTTGGCAGGCGGCCGTAAAGCCTTATGATCAAGACCGCAAAGTCACGCGTTCGTTCCAGAAGATCGTAGGCAGCCATTTCCGCAGAATACCAAGTATCCCACAAGGCCTACGTGACGAAAGTCACGCTCTACGCGGAGCTTGGGAGCAAGGGATAAAGGGTGAAATGCGGACGGCTATTTTCGCTTTCCGCATTTCTCTTTTCGCTTTTCCCTAGCTTCTCGTCAACGGCTTGTACTGGATGCGGTGCGGCGTGTCGGCGCTGATGCCGAGGCGCTTCTTGCGGTTCTCCTCGTAGGCCGCGTAGTTGCCCTCGAAGTACACCACCTGCGAGTCGCCCTCGAAGGCGAGGATGTGGGTCGCGAGGCGGTCGAGGAACCAGCGATCGTGGGAGATCACCACGGCGCAGCCGGAGAACTCGGAGATGGCGTTTTCCAGGCCCTGCAACGTTTCCACGTCGAGGTCGTTGGTGGGCTCGTCGAGCAGCAGCACGTTGCCGCCGGTCTGCAGGAGCTTCGCCAGGTGCACGCGGTTGCGCTCGCCGCCCGAGAGGTCCTTCACCTTCTTCTGCTGGTCGCTGCCACCGAAGTTGAACTTGGCCACGTAGGCGCGCGCCGCGACCTCCACGCCGCCCTTGCCGTCGGGCCCGGGGTTGCCCAGCCGGATGAGATCCACGTCGCCGCCGGCGATCTCCTCGAACACCGACTTGTCGCCGTTGAGCGTGTCGCGGCTTTGGTCGACGTAGCTGAGCAGCACGCTCTCGCCGATCTTCACGGTGCCCGCGTCGGGCTTCTCGAGGCCGGTGATGAGCTTGAACAGCGTGGTCTTGCCCGCGCCGTTGGGGCCGATCACGCCCACGATGCCGGCCTTGGGCAGGCTGAACTCGAGGTTCTCGAACAGCAGCTTGTCGCCGAAGGCCTTGCGCACGCCCTTGAACTCGATCACGTTCTCGCCCAGGCGCGGGCCCGGCGGAATGGCGATCTGCGCGCCCTTGAGCTTCTCGGGCGTGGACTTCGCCAGCAGTTCCTCATACGACGCGAGGCGCGCCTTGCCCTTGCTCTGCCGCGCCTTGGGCGACATGCGCACCCACTCGAGCTCGGCCTTGAGCACCCGCTGGCGGTTGCTTTCCTCCTTCTCCTCCTGCTTGAGTCGCTCGGACTTCTGCTCGAGCCACGCGGAGTAATTGCCCTCGTACGGGTAGCCGCGGCCGCGGTCGAGTTCGAGGATCCAGCCCACGACGCTGTCGAGGAAGTAACGATCGTGCGTGACGAGGATCACGGATCCCTTGTAGGCCGCGAGGTGCGTCTGCAGCCACGCGACGGACTCGGCGTCCAAATGGTTGGTGGGCTCGTCGAGCAGCAGGAGGTCGGGCTTCTCGAGCAGCAGCTTGCAGAGCGCCACGCGGCGCTTCTCGCCGCCCGAGAGGTTGACGACCGACGAGTCGCCCGGAGGCAGGCGGAGCGCGTCCATCGCGATCTCCAGGTGGCGGTCGAGCTCCCAGAGGTCCTGGGCTTCGATCTGATCCTGGAGCTTGCCCTGCTTGTCGAGCAGCTTCTCCATCTCGGCGTCGGTCATTTCATCGCCGAGCTTCATCGAGATGTCCTCAAAGTCCTTCAGCAGCTTCTTGCTCGAAGCCACGGCGAGCTCGACGTTCTCCTTCACCGTGAGATTCGGGTCGAGCTGCGGTTCTTGCGAGAGGTAGCCCACGGTTCGCCCCGACTCGAGCCACGCCTCGCCGTCGAAGTTGGTGTCGATGCCGGCCATGATTTTCATGAGCGTCGACTTGCCGGCGCCGTTGTAGCCGATGATGCCGATCTTGGCGCCGTAGTAGAACGAGAGCGAGACGTTGTCCAGCACCTTCTTCGCGGGAGGGTACGTCTTGGACAGGCGGTGCATGTAGTAGATGAATTTTTCGGCCATTTTATGGATCCAGTCTGGGGGCGTTCTTGCGCGGGCTACCGGGCTTTCGGGAGGGGGTAAAAGTGCAAAATTCACGCGAACCCCGTTTTCAGCACTTAACGAGCCATCCCCGTTACTGTTTGTAAGCGCTGTTCCTTCGGCCTCGCGAATCCCATAGATTGAAAGGAAAGGAGGCCGCCATGAACGACCTGCATACCGACCCCTCGATCGATTGCCCGCCGGGCGCGTCGCCGGACGCGATCCCCGCCGTCGCCAAGGACACCACCCCGCGCGGGCGGCACGACCCTATCCTCGACCCGCACCGCCATGGCAAGGACGTGGACGAGCCCGGCGTGCCGGGCCCCGCGCCGAGGGACAATGACGACGGCGGCTCGAAGGACGCCCGCGACCAGGGCAACAACGGCAACCCCGCGCAGAGCTCGGGCCGCGTGAGCATGGCCGAGCAGAACGCGGCTCCCGAAGAGCCGGGAGAGCCGATGCCCTGAGGTTGGGGGCGAGTTTAGGATCGCGACTTCGGGCATTGCATCGTCCGCGTTTCGCCGTTGTCGAACATTCCCGCTTCCGCAACGAAACACGGGAATCTGTTGATTTCAGCCGAAAACCCCCAAATTTTGATACTGCCCAAAATTTCACCAAGCTTCACCGATTTTCACTAAATTTCCCCCATCCCCGCATCGATCCGAGACATGAGCAAAAAGACCTCCGGGCCCGCGCCCCAGATCCATTCC
>DATAHJ010000364.1:0-7369 GCA_036263275.1 Fibrobacteria bacterium
GGGGTTGTCGGTTGTCGGTTGTCCGAAGATGTTGTTGGTTGTTGGTTGTCCGAAGATGTTGTTGGTTGTTGGTTGTCCGAAGATGTTGTTGGTTGTTGGTTGTCCGTCTCTTGGCGGCCACCGGGCCGCCCTAATGTTCTCCGACAACAACGAAGCGTCGCCCGCGAAGCTTGGCGACAACGACAACGAATCATCCCCAAAGCTTTGTGACAACATCAAAGCTTCGTCCCCGAAGAAGTATTTTCCCCCCATGCTCTCCCCCGCCGACAAGAAGTCCCGACTGCTGGAGCGGCGCGATCCGTCGGCCGAGGCCGTGGAGGCGCATTTCCGCAGGCTGGGGTCGGACTATTGGAACGCCTTTTCGCCCGATGAAATCGCCGGGCATATCGCGACCCTGCAATCACTGAGGACCGCCGCGCCGTGGAACGTGCGCGTGGAGAAATTGGATGAGGGGTTGTGGGGTTTGACTCTGATCGGAGGGGATTTTCGGGGCTTCTTCGCGGCCGTGTCGGGATTTCTCGCGAGCGAGGGTTATGATGTGCGTTCGGGCCGCGCGTTCACCTTTCCGGCGGCGAAGGCGCCCGCGGCGCTGGCGGGTGGCGGCGTGCTCGACTTCCTCGTGCTCCGGCATGAGGATCCGGCGCGCGCGACGAAGGCCGAGGGCGAGCGCCTGCGCGTGGAGATGGAGGATCTCTTTCGCCGCTTCGGGCGCGGGGAGGCCGCCGCGATCCGCACCGAGCTGTTCCGGCGCATCGGCGCACGGCTGGAGTCGCGCGCCAAGGAAAGCGACGAGGCGCTTCCGCCCGAGATCCGCGTGCACGCCGTGCACGACGCGACGCGCCTCGTGGTGCGCGCGCGTGACCGCGAAGGCATGCTCTTCTGTATTGCCGGCGCGCTGAGCCTGCGCGGCCTGTCGCTGGTGACGCTGCTCACCGATGCGCGCGACGACGGATTCTTCGAGAACACGTTGGTGGTGGCGGGGCCGGGCGGAGCGCCCGTGCGCGACGCGGTGGAGCTGGAGAAGATCCGCGCGGGCATCGCCTTGATGGAGCGGCTGCTTCGGTCGCTGCCGCGCGCCGTGGACCTCGAGGCCGCCGCCGAAGGATTGCAGGCGTTGGTGGAGGATTGGCTGGAGGAATCCTCCGACGTATTCGAGCCCGGCGGACGCGCGGGCTACGACGCCTTGCCCGCGCTGTCGCGAGTGCTTACCGCAGGGCCGCGCCTGTGGGAGGCGGTGGACCGCATCGGCCCGCGCGCCTTCCGCCGACTGCTCGGCGAACTCGCGCGCGAGACGGTAACGCCTGATCGCGCGGCGCATGCGCGGGCCCTCGCGGAGATGGCGACGGCCGGAGACGACGGCGCCGCGCTGCGCGCTTACCGCGACCGCGAGCTGCTGAAGGCCGAGCTCGACTTGCTGCTGACGCCGTCGCGCGATTGGCGGGGCTTCGCCGCGCGACTGGGCGCGATCGCGGAGGCCTGCCTCGCATTCGCGCTCGACGCGTTGCGCGCGGAGATGACGAGGCGGCACGGAGATCCCGGCCCTCATGCGCTGATGGCCCTGGGAAAATTCGGTGGCTGCGAACTGGGTGCCGGCTCCGACCTGGAGATCGTGCTGGTCCACGCCGACGGGCCCGAGACGAAGGGCCGGGAGCCCTTGCGGCGGGGGGAATTCTTTTCCCGGTTGCTTCGCGACCTGGCGCGCCTTTGGGCGGTGCCCGAGGGCGCGACCTTCGCGCTCGACTTGCGCCTGAGGCCGCATGGCGAGAGCGGCCCGCTCGCCTCCAGCCGCGAGGCCTGGGAAGAATATTACCGGCCGGGCGGCGCGGCGCTCGACTACGAACGACAGGCGTTGATCCGCCTGCGCGCGATTGATGGCGACGCCGCTTTCGCGGATACAATCCTGGCCTCACGCGACGAGATCGCGTACGCCGAGCCGCCCGTGCCCATCGAGGGGACGCTCGAACTGTTCGCGCGACAGGCCGCCGCCAAGGAAAAGCCTGGGCTGTGGAACGCCAAGCTTGGCCGCGGCGGACTGGCCGAGATCGAGTACGGCGTGCAGTTCCTGCAATTGCGGCATGGCCACGCCCGGCCCGCCGTGCGCCAGCACGAGTGGATCCGCGCCCTGGAAGCGCTGCTCGAGGCGGGCGTCGTGTCGCTGGCGGAGTTCGAGCACCTTTTTGGCGCGAACTCGTTGCTGCGGAGGCTGGTGAATGCCCTGCGACTGGCGCGCGGGCATTCGAAGGATCTCTACTGCCCGCCGCCAAGCTCGCCGGAATTCGTCCACCTGGCGCGGCGACTCGGCTACGTGGGATTGCCCGGCGGAAACGGGGCCAACGGCACTGGAGGCGCCAGTGCCGAGTCGCGGCTGGCACGCGACCTTGAGCGAGCGCGCAACGTCGCGGCGGAATTCTTCCGGCATCGCTTCCTCGGCGGCCCGCGCCCCGAATGGCTCTACGAGTCGCTGGCCGAGGCGCTGATGGACCCGGAATCTTCACCGGAGGAAGTCGCTCCCGCTCTCGAGCGCCTCGGCATGCGCGATCGTGAAACGGCGCGCGCGCTCTTCCTCGCCCTGTTCGATTCTCTTATCGAAAAACGGCTGGCGGCGGCCTGCCTGCTGGGCGCCGAAGGCATCATCCGCCGCAGCCCCGACCCGGAGGGCGTGCTGCGGCACCTCGTGCGCTACCTGCGCGCCCTGCAACATCCCGACCTGTTCATCCGCCAGGCGCTGCACCACCCTCCCCTGCTCGAACGCCTGCTGCTCATCTTCGCCAACAGCGATCCGCTCTCCGACCTCGCCGTGCGCGAGGGCGACGGCTTCAAGACATTGATCGAGCCCGAATCGCTCGACAAGCCGCGCCTGCCGGAGGAATACCTGCGGGCCGCGCGCGCCATCCTGCGCGACAAGGAAGTCGATCCGTCGCTGGGAGAGGATGTCGCCGCGCGCCTGTGCCGCCTGCGCGACCGGGAGTACCTCCGCATCGCGCTGCGCGACCTGCACCTGAACGTGCCCCTGCGCGAGATCACCTACGAGATCTCGGGCCTAAGCGACGCGATGATCGCAACAGCTTTGGACGCGGCAATCATCGCGGCGGACGCGCCTGCGCTCGCAGGGAACCTCGCGGTGATCGCGATGGGCAAGCTCGGCGGCGCCGAGCTGAACTACAGCTCCGACATCGACCTCGTGTTCGTGATGCGCGATGAAGCCGCCGAGGAGGGCGGGCGCGAGGCCGCCGAGCGCGTGGGCCGCGCCCTCATCGCCCTGCTGACGCGCGACACGCCCGAAGGCAGGCTGTTCCGCGTCGACATGAAGCTTCGTCCGTGGGGCGGGCAGGGCCCGCTGGTGGGCACGGTGTCGCAGTATCGCGCCTACTTCGCCCAAGAAGCCGGAGGCGCGGACGGCTGGGAGCTGCAGGCATGGCTCAAGGCGCGAGTCGTTTGCGGCCCCGGCGATGCGGGCGACGCGGTGATCGCCGCGGCGCGCGCGGTGGCCAGCGCGCCGGAGAACGCGGCCAAGGTGGTCGACAGCATGCGGAAGGTGCGCCTCCAGGGGCTCGACAAATTGCGCCGCGACGACTTGCTCGCCGCCGAGGTGAAGCTCGGCCCGGGCGGCATCCGCACGGTGGAATTCTTCACGCAGGCGCTGCAGATCCGGCATGCGGCGCGCATTCCCGAATTGCTGACCGGCAACACGCTGGAGGCCCTGGGCCGCCTGAACCGCTACGGGCTTCTGCCCGGCAGCCGCTACCAGCTTCTCGTCGAAGCGTACGTCTTCCTGCGCCGCGTGGAGCATCGCCTGCAGTTGCAGGGCTATCGGCAGCGGCATTCCATGCCGACCGAGGCCGCGGAGCTCGACCGTCTCGCGCGGCAGATGGGCTACGAGGATCGCGTGGGCCGCCCGGCGCGCGAGCAATTCCTCGACGCCTATCGCAAGCACATGCTGAGCCTGCAGCCGGTGTCGGAGGAATTATTCGGGCATTAGCCCGGGAAGAAGAGTTGTTGGTTGTTGGTTGGTTGTTGGTTGTTGGTTGTTGGTTGTTGGTTGTTATTCTCCTTTCTTGGCGGCCGCCGGGCCGCCCATTCTCCCTCCAACAACGACAACGGATATTCCGCGAAGAATGGGTTCTCCACCAACGACGAAGGACCACCCACGGAAGTAATTTTCCCCCATGAACCGCAAGCGTCCCCGTCAGACCGGCAAGAATCACGTGAATCGTCCGGACGCCAAGCATCCTGCAGGCGGGCAGGGACCGAAAAGAAACGGCGCAGCCAAAACGCCCCACGGTGCGCCCGAGGGCGTGAAATGGACGGGTCCGCGCTGGGAAGATTCCCGCAAGGGCCCCGCGCGCCCCGCAAAGCCCTGGGACCCAAAGCGCGGCCCATCGGATCCCCGAAGAAACAGCGAACGGAAGGACGGCCCGAGATTCGCCCCTCCCTCCCGCGACGCCCGCCCGATGCTTCCGAAGAGCGCTCCGCGTTCCATGACGCCCCGCCCCGGCACGCCGGGAAAATCGGGCCGCCCCTCCTCCGGAACCTCGTGGGGCCACACCGCGCCCCCCTCGCGCGCGCGGCTTGAAGAATTGCTCGTCAGCCACGGCGTGCAACTGCCCGCCGCCACGCTCGACAAGGTGTGGCAATACCACCAGATCCTTCGCCGCAACAACCATGACCTCGACCTCACGCGATTGATCGGCTTCGAAACCATCGTGCAGCGCCACTACGCGGACTGCATGATGCTGCACAAGATGATGAAGGGAAACTGGCCCTCCACGATCGTCGACATCGGCACGGGCGCGGGATTCCCGGGCATGATGATCAAGATCGCCTCGCCTTCCACCGAGGTGATCCTCTCGGAGCCGCGCAACGTGCGCGTCGACTTCCTGAACAACACCATCCAGGAACTCGGCCTCAAGGGCATCTCGGTGTTCGGGCACAAGTTCACGTCGAAGTCGTTCACGACGCCCGTGCGCGGCGCGATCACGCGCGCCTTCGAGCCGATCTCGAAGACGTTGCCGCGCCTGCAGAACGCGCTGCAGGTGGGCGGATTGGCCATGTTCATGAAGGGCCCGGGCGTGGACGAGGAGTTGTCGGGGCCGATTCCTCCGGGGTACAAGCTCGTTCGCGACGAACGATACCGGATTCCGAAGACCACGCTGGACCGGGCGTTCATCGTCTTCGAAAGAACGGCATGAAGCCGTTCGCCAAGTCCGCAACGCTGTTCAACCTGCTTCGCTCCCAGGAATTCGGCGGGCGCAAGGAATGCCTCGCCATGCTCAAGGTGGGAGGCGTGGAGTGGGCGCATGATCCCGGCGACGACACCGAGCCCGAGGATTTTACCTGGACGACGGAGCAGGACGGCGGCAAAGTCCTCGACACCGACGGGCTATGGCTGCGCTTCAACGGCATGGCGCTTCCGGTGCTGCCCGCGCTCTACATCGCGCTGAACAAGCCCGCCGGCGTGGAGTGCAGCCATGCTCCCGAGGCGCATGAGCCCGTCTTCGGGTTCTTCCCGCCCCCGTTCCTGAGGCGCGGGCTTCAGCCCGTGGGGCGCCTCGACGCCGACACCACCGGGCTGCTCCTCCTCACGGACGATGGAACCTTCAACCATGCCGTCACCTCCCCGCGCAAGACGCTGCCGAAGGTCTATCGCGTGCGTCTGAAGCATCCGCTGACGGACGAACAAGTCGGAATGCTGGAGCAGGGCGTGGTGCTGCGCGACGATCCCAAGCCCACGGAACCGGCGACCGTGCGTCGCGTCGGCGAGCGCGAGGCCGACATCATCATCTCCGAAGGCCGCTACCATCAGGTCAAGCGCATGGGCGCGGCGGTGGGAAACCGCGTGGAATCCATCCATCGTTCGGCCATCGGGCCGTTGGAGCTGGGGGATTTGCCGGAAGGAGAGTGGCGCTTTCTCGCGGCGGAGGAGATCGAGAGCCTGGGCGCCTGACCGGAAAGCGGGAATAACGGCCTGCGCGCCGCCCCTTCGCAACGGTTCCTGACATCGGGTAACGCTTTCATACCCGCCTTGACTTCGATTCCTGGGGCTTGGTACCTCACTTGACAACAAGGAGGTTTCCATGTCCCGCACCCTTTCCCTCACGGCGCTCGTCGCCCTCTGCATCCTATCCACCGTCGCCTTGGCCAAGGCCCCCGACAACAGCCGCGCGTTCCTCAAGGCCGCGGCGTCGGGCGGCGCCGCGGAGGTCCGCGAGGCGGAGATCGCCCTCAAGCGCGCCTCCAACCTCGACATCACCGACTTCGCCAAGCGCATGATCGACGACCACACGAAGGCCAACGACGCGGTGATGGCGTTCGCCAAGGCCCGCTCCCTCAAGCTCGACACCGACCCGACGCCCGGTCAGAAGGCGGAGGAAAAGCGCCTTCGCAAGCTGAACGACATGGGCCGCGCCTTCGATCGCACTTATCTCGACCTGGCCATCAAGCACCACCGCAAGACCATCGCCCTGTTCGAGAAGCAGGCGAAGATGGGGAGCGATTCCGCCGTGGCGGCCTTCGCGGCCACGACCTTGCCCACGCTCAAGATGCACCTGGAGATGGCCACGAACCTCGCCGCCAAGCTCGACCTCAAGAGCAACAACAACTGAGGGGACAGGGGCGAACTCCCGCTGCCGACGAGATCATCCCTTTCGGCAGCTGTTTCGCCCGCCTTGTCGGGCGGCTCCGACGGGGCCGCCCGAATGGTATTTATACCGAATATTCAGAAATATCGTACCTGTAATATTTTCTCTTCTAATACCGGATTTTCAACCTCGATGAGTTGAAAGTCCCATAAAATGGGAAAAAATCACGTTTTGAGTGCGTAACAGGAAAAAAGCCGAAATGGAAAACGGCCTTCGGCGATATCTTACCAAGGCTCCTTCCACCGGTCGCCGTGCGACCTTTCCAGAACGATGCAAGAACGCGAGCCGGAATCCTTCCGGCTCCAACGAGGACACGATGAAAATATCCCGGATCCTGATG
This sequence comes from Fibrobacteria bacterium, assembly GCA_036263275.1. GTDB lineage: Bacteria > Fibrobacterota > Fibrobacteria > UBA11236 > UBA11236 > UBA11236. The sequence goes on from DATAHJ010000364.1 coordinate 6,979, forward strand.
GCTTCCACCCTGTCCTTCCTGTCGGTCGCGCTGCTGCAGACGGCCACCGCCCAGGTGTCCAAGCAGATTCGCTGGGTGACCATCGGAAACAGCATCACCTTCGGCACGGGCACCACCCCGGGTTCGGTGGGAGGCGGCGCGACCAGCTACACCAACGGCTATCCCTACCGCCTGGCGGCCCGCCTCGGGCCGGCCTTCCTGATCGAGAACGACGGCATCAACAGCATGCAGGTGATCAAGAGCGGCAACCATCCCTACTGGACGCAGGCCCGTCTCCCGCAGGCCTTCGCCTTCCAGCCCGACATCGTCACCGTCAAGCTGGGCACCAACGACTCCAAGCCCATCAACTGGGACGACAGCGTCAGCTTCGTGAAGGACTACACGGCCTTCG
>DATAHJ010000365.1:0-2489 GCA_036263275.1 Fibrobacteria bacterium
CCCCAAGATTGGTACCTTTGACGGCTTCCTCCCCGGAAGCCGTTTTTTTATGCCGAAATCCGCCCAAAAACCCGCATCGCGGGCCACCGCCCTCCCCCGCCGCGACCGCAAGGTCCGCATCGTCAACCTCGGCTGCTCCAAGAACCAGGTCGACAGCGAGAGCATCCTCGGGGAGTTCGGGCGCGCGGGCTTCACGCTCGCCGGCGACGGCGACCGCTCCGAAATCACGGTGGTGAACACCTGCGGCTTCATCGAAGCCGCCAAGGAAGAATCGGTGAACGAGATCCTCGCCGCGCTCGACCAGCGCAGAGGCGGCGAAAAGGTCGTGGTCGCGGGCTGCCTGTCGCAGCGCTACCTCGGCGAGCTGCACAAGGAAATTCCCGAGGCCGACCTGCTGGTGGGCACCTACAAGCCGGGAGAGATTCTCGACAGGCTCGGCCTCACCTCCACGCTGCCTTCCGACTGCGTCGCGGGCGCGGGTCCGCGCACGCTCATGGGCGAGGAGTCGCACCACGCCTTCCTCAAGATCGCGGAAGGCTGCAACCGCATCTGCGGCTTCTGCGCGATCCCCGGCATGCGCGGAAAGCAGCGCAGCCGCTCCATCGCCGACATCGTCGCCGAGGCGCAGCAACTCCAATCGTGGGGCATAAAAGAAGTTTCGCTCATCGCGCAGGACCTCACTTACTTCGGCCGCGAGAAGAACGGCACCGAGAACCTCGAGGACCTTTTGCGCGCGCTCATCCGTGAGACGGACATCCCGTGGTTCCGGATGATGTACGCCTATCCCGCCTTCCTCACCGAAGGCCTGCTCGACGTGATGGCCACCGAGAAGCGCGTCTGCAAATATCTCGACATGCCCGTGCAGCACGCCAGCGACCGCATGCTCAAGGCCATGCGCCGCAACTACTCCGCCCAGAGCCTGCGCAAGCAGCTCGCGGACCTGCGCTCCTCCGTGCCGGGCATCGCGCTGCGCACGACCGTCGTGCTCGGCTACCCCGGCGAGACCGAAGAGGACGTCGAGGAACTGCTGGCGCTCGTCGAGGAGACGCGCTTCCGCCACCTCGGCGGCTTCACGTATTCCGATGAAGAAGGAACGCATGCCTTCGACCTGAAGCCCAAGGTGGCGCAGGATGTGATGGACGAGCGGCTTGGCCGCGTCATGCAACTGCAGGGCGAGATCGCCGCCGAGGACAACCAGGCGCGCGTGGGAGAAACCGTCGAAGTCGTCATCGATGCGGTGGCCGAAGGAGAGACGCACCACTACGTGGGGCGCACCGAGGGCGACGCACCCGAGGTGGACGGCCGCGTGCTCATCCACGGCGCCGAGGATGCCGAGCCCGGAACGTTCCGGAAGGTGTTCATCACCGGAGCGACGGCGTACGACCTTGAGGGGACGTTCGCGGAGGGGTGATTCTTTCGGAGGCGCTCACCTCCCGTTGTCAGTTGTCCGCAAGTAGTCGTGTTTTTCTGACAACCGACAACAACGAAGCATCCACGCGATTTATTCGGACAACCGACAACGTCGAAGCTTCGCCTACGACGGACCCGTCCCCTCCGTCTTCTTCGCCTCCGGCATGAACACGAATCCCGCGAAGGCGATGGCCGCCGCGAGCACCGCCATTTCGATGAAGGCGTTCTCCCACTTGCCGAAAGGCAGGCGGTCGAAGGCCCAACGTCCGCCAAGCAGGACGGGAATCACAAACAACAGGATGCCCTTGTAAGCGCGCGATCGCCCCGCCTCATCAAGCTTCCGCGCGCGCAGGCGGAGCCAGAGGAAGCCGAAAAGGAGGAGGACGCCGACGAGAATGCGTTCAGGTTGCATGCGGCAAAGTTACCAAGCGATCCCCTGATCTTGCGCTTTTCATGCGTGAGGGCAACGACGATCGACAGCGTTCGATTTGTTGACAGAATGTTAAAGAATACCGGGAACCCTTTAAAATCAAGGGATTATGGGGTTTTTCGCCCCCGGATTATTACAGCTTTTTCAACATCGTGTTGATTCGTCCTTCGCGAACGGGTACATTTGGGGTCGATGAAGTGCCCCTACTGCCAGTGCGACGAAGACAAGGTGGTCGACTCCCGCGCCAGCCGGAACGGGAAGGCCGTGCGTCGCCGCCGCGAATGCCTGGAGTGCAGCAAGCGCTACACCACGTACGAATATGTCGAGACGACGCCCTTCACGGTGGTGAAGCATGACGGCCGGCGCGAACCGTACGATCGACAGAAGGTGCTCGCGGGCCTGAAGATGGCCTGCATCAAGCGCCCGGTGTCGAACGAACGCATCGAGCAGATGGCGGACGACATCGAGAACCAGCTTCAGGCCACCGCCGAGGGCGAGATTCCCTCGAAGGCCGTGGGCGAGATGGCGATGAAGCAGCTCCACGCGGTGGACGAGGTGGCCTATGTGCGCTTCGCCTCCGTATACCGCAAGTTCAAGGAAGTGAAGGAATTCCTCTCCGAGATCAGCGTGCTGCAGCAGACGTACGCGT
>DATAHJ010000366.1:0-4065 GCA_036263275.1 Fibrobacteria bacterium
GTCCCAGGCCACCGAGGCCACGCCGGCATCGACGGTGCGGGTCCAGAGCACGCGGCCCTGCACGTCGACCACCGAGACGCGCCCCGCGGCGTTGGCGGCGGCCAGGCTGAACACCACCTGGCGACCGGCGGCGGTGGCGGCGAAGGCCGTGCGCGCCGAGGCTGAGGCCCCCGAGAGGCCGGTGTAGTCGTTGCCGCCTGCGGCGGGAGTCGTGGTGGAACCGACCGTCACGGCGGTGGCGCCCGTCTTCTGCGTCTCGTAGCTGAGCTTGATCCACGCGGCGGAGCGGGAGGTCTTCGAGAGGACCGACTCGTCGAGCATGCCGCTGAAGAACGGATCGCCTTGGGTCACGGAGGGGCGCCCGAGCACGACGTGCTGGCGCAAGGCGTTGGCGGCGTCACCGGCGTTGCCGCTGGTGGCGACCAAGGCGCCGTTCACATAAATGTTGACGGGGGAGGTGCCCGGGTCCTTGGTGTAGACCACCTGCGTCCAGACGCCGGTCGAGTAAAGGCCGCCGTTGGGCTCGTTGTACGACAGGCCGCCCGTGCCCCAGCGGACGGAGAGATCCTGCGCCGCGGTGGTGTGGTTTCCGAACAGGATGATGCGCTCGGCCGAAGAGCCCACGCCGACGGTATCGTCGTTCATCTCGAGGAATCGCTCATACTGCACCGAGTTCGTGAGGTTGAACCACGTGGAGAAGTAGAAGCCCGTGGTGAAGTCCGAGAAGCCGGCATAGCCCCGACGTCCCAGGTCGATGTAATCGCGGCCGGGGTAGAAATCGGCGTTCATGTTGCCGCCGCGCAGCACGTCGGCCTTGCCGATCACGCCCTCGACGGGAGCATAGACCCGGGGGCTGATTCCGAAGTCCTGCTCCTCGGAGAAATGCTGCAGGAGGCCCGTGGGTGCGCCCGCGACCTGATTGGGGCGCGGGTTGGTTCCCGTCGAGTCACCCAAGTGCAGCACGCTGACGAAGCCGTTGCCGGTGTTGAACACGGCGGCGCCCTTGGAGCTGTCGGCGGCGCCCGACTTGTTCCACAGCATCTTGACGGAGAGGTTCTTGCCCAAGCCCACGCTGTCGACCAGCACCCAGATCTCCGCCTTTTGTCCGGCGCTGTCCCAGCGCTCGATCTGGTGCGGGTAGCGGGTCGTCAGGTCGCTCTTGGTGAAGCGGATATCCGCGCCGCGGCCCTTGGAGTTCGCGAAGACGTCAGCCTGCGCCGACGTCAGGCGAACGAGCAGCGGAAACTTCGCGACGCTCGAGGAGATGCCGCTCGGCTTCACCGTGAGCACGCGCATCGATCCCCACGTGGAGTAGTTCTCCTGGGCGGCGGCGAAACCGGAAGCCAGCGCCATGGCCATCAAGATTTTTCGAAACATCTTTTTCTCCCGTTGTTGTCGTTATGGGATGCTTTCGCGACCCGTCGCGATCGCCCGATGGGATGAATTTACCGCGAGAATGGTATTTCGCGCCCAAAAACCCAAAAAGTCGAGGAGGCCCCCGTCAAAAATCCTGTCGAGGAAACAAAAAGGGATTCCGGGTTCAAATACCCGCGATTTGCCGCCTTCGCCGACGGCGCGAGGGCAGGGTTGGGTTACCCGAAAGCCATCAAATCTTGCGGGTGCGGTACGCCGTATAGTCGCGCACCCGGCGCGGGTAGACCACGTCCATCAGCGGCGAGGAGATCAGGAAGTCCGCGGAGGCGCGGTTGCAGGCCACCGGGATGTTCCACACCATCGCCAAGCGCAGGAGCGCCTTCACGTCGGGATCGTGGGGGGCGGGTTCCAGCGGATCCCAGAAGAACACGAGGAAGTTGATCTCCCCCTCCACGATCTTCGAGCCGATCTGCTGGTCGCCGCCGAGCGGGCCGCTCTGGAACTTCTGGATCTTGACTCCAAGCTCCCTCTCCAGCAACCCGCCGGTGGTGCCGGTGGCGAAGATGGTGTGGTGGGCGAGCAGCACCTTGTTGAACTTCGCCCACTCCACGAGGTCGGGCTTGAGGTTGTCGTGCGCGACGAGGGCGATCCGCTTGTTCTTGGGAAGGGGGACGGTTCGGATTTTTTTCATGGGACGCTCCGGGGAAGGCTAAGCCTGACTTGAAAGATGAAACCTGAAAGGGAAAACGGGAATGGAGAATGAAAGGAATCGCGGGATTCGCCGCGATCATTCATGTTTCCTCCCCGATGTTTCAGGTTCCGGAAGGTTGCGGAAACAAGCCGAAGATTTCGGCCGGCGGCCGAAGGGGCTTTCCGGCGGGGCTCACGAAGGCATGCTCGGTGAAGCCTGTCGCCAGGATCGCGTCCTCGCCCTCGCGGCGGATCTCGTAGTCGAAGCGAATGCGCGCGGAGCCCGCGCGGGAGCGCGCGATCCGGATCGTCAGCATGTCGCCGTAGCGCGCGGGACGAAGGTATTCGCAGTGCGCGCGCAGGACGGGAATGAGCACGCCGCGCTTCTCCATCTCCCAGTAGGGATGACCGAGCTCGGCGAGGGCGGTGGTGCGCGCCACCTCGAAATAGACGAGGTAGTTGGCATAGTAGACCACGCCCATCGCGTCGGTGTCGGCGTAGCGAGGGCGGAGGCTGACCTGCGAGACGGCGTCCATGCGTGTCTTAGGCCGTGGGCAGGCTAGATGCGTCGCGCGGGCGAAGCTTGCGCAGCGCGGAGCGAAGCCAGAGGAGGGCGACGGCCGCCGTCGCGGCATTGGCGATCACGGGGGCGTAGTGCATCCCCAACGGGCCGATGCGGTGCGAGAGCAGCCAGGCCAGCGGCAAGGTCAAACCGAGCAGGCGCGCGGTGGTGAGGAAGAGGAAGGGGAGGCCCCGTCCCAGTCCCTGGAACGCGCCGCTGCACACGATGTTGATGCCCACGAGCGCGAAGCCCAGGCACTGCCAGCTGAAATAGTGCACGGCCAGCGCGTGCGTCTCCGCGTCCTGCCCGAAGAGGCCGATCAAGCCGTGGCGACAGAGGAACCCCACGAGCCCGATCGAGGCCAGCAGGACGACGGCGGTGGTCACGCCCGCGCGGGCCGCCGCCCGGACCCTGTCGTGATGCCCGGCGCCGAAGTTCTGCCCCACCATGGTGAGCACCGCGGTCATCACCGCCAGGGCGGGGAAGACCGCGAGCAGGTCGAGCCGGCCCCCTATGCCGATCGCGGCCACGTCGGCCTCGCCGAAGTTCGCCGCGATGCGCGTCATCAGGATCCAGTTCACGCCGATCAGGATTTGCGAGATGCTCGACGGCACGCCCACCTTGAAGATGCCCTTCGCGCCCTCGAGGTTCTTCCATCCCGGCCAGATCATCCAGCGGAGGCGGGTCTTGCCGCCGAGGTACTGCCGCAGGATGTAGATCGTGCCGAGCGCGTTCGCCGTGACGGAGGCCAGCGCGCCGCCGCGCACCCCCCATCCGAAGCCGTGGAGGTCGAGGCCGAAGGCATGAAAGTGGTCGAAGATGAAGAAGGGCGCGACGAGGATGTTCGAGACCACGGCGAGGAGCTGGCTGTTGGCCAAGGCGCGCATGTTGCCCTCGGCGCGGAGGCCGCCTCCCAGCATGAGCGAGAGGATCACCAGCGGCATGCCCAGGAAAATCATGCTGAGGAAGTCGTGGGCCATCCCGGCGGACTCGGGGGTCGCCTTCAGGAAGGCGAGGTAGCGCGGTATCGCGAGGGGATAGACCAGCAGCGCCACCGCGAGGATGGCGAGGCAGATCCACACGATCTGCCCCAAGGTGCGGTTGGCGTCCGCGCCGCGCTGGGCGCCGATATAGCGCGACAGCACGGAGGAGGTGCCGATGCTCAGCCCGTTGAAGAAGGCGAAGAGCAGGTAGTAGACGGGGACGGAGTAGTTGAGCACCGCGACGCTCTCGGCGCGGCCGAGCCGCCCGACGTAGATGCCGTCGATGATGCTGAGCATCAGCTGCGCCGACATGCCGATGAGGACCGGCAGGGCCATGCGGAGGATGTGGCCGGCGACCGGCCCTTGCGTGAGATCGCGAGGTGTTTTCTTCAAGGTCGGAGCGAATATAGAAAGGGCCGATATCCCTCGGCGGAGTCCGGAAGCCCGTAAGGCTTG
>DATAHJ010000367.1:0-3939 GCA_036263275.1 Fibrobacteria bacterium
GCCAGTGGGCCCTGTTCGCGACCACGACAGCGTGGTGTTCTTCAACTTCCGGGGCGACCGCGCCATCGAGATCAGCCGCGCCTTCGAGGAGCTGGACTTCAAGCCCTTCGACCGGGGCTCGCAAGACGGAAAACATGGGCCCAAGGTCGTGTACGCGGGCATGCTCGAGTACGACGGCGACCTGCATATCCCCGCGCGCTACCTCGTGCCTCCGCCCGAGATCCGCAACACGATGGGCGAGGCGCTCGCGGAATCGGGCGTGACCCAGCTCGCCATCAGCGAGACGCAGAAGTACGGGCACGTGACGTACTTCTGGAACGGCAACCGCAGCAACAAGTTCGACGGCGAGACGTGGATCGAGATTCCTTCGGATCGCGTGTCCTTCGACGAGCGGCCGTGGATGAAGGCCGCGGAGATCACCGACGCCCTCATCTCGGAGCTGAAGACCGGCACGCACCGCGCGGCGCGCGTGAACTACGCGAACGGCGACATGGTGGGCCACACCGGCAGCCTGCGCGCCGCGACGATGGCGATGGAGGCCGTGGACTTGTGCCTGGCGCGGCTCCTTCCCGTGATCGACCAGCTGGGCGGAATGGCGATCATCACCGCCGACCACGGCAACGCCGACGAGATGTTCGAGGTGGACAAGAAGTCGGGGGCTCCGCTGAAGAACAAGGACGGTTCGTACAAGGCGAAGACCAGCCACACGCTGAACCCGGTTCCTTGCGTCTTTTACGACAACGTTCATAAGGGCAAATACGCCCTTTCGGGCGCGACGGAGCCGGGGCTGGCCAACCTGGCGTCCACGACAGCCAACCTCTTGGGGTACGAGGCTCCGGAGATTTGGCGACAGTCGTTGATTAAGTACTAGCCAGATCCCATCAAAAGCCCGTTTTTGGCGGGATTACGGGGATTTCGGCGGGTTTTAGAACACGAAAACGCCGTTCGGCGGTAGATTAAGAGGGTAAAACCGCGCGCCCGGTCCTCCGGCCGCAGTCCCGATTTTTTTGGAGATGACATGAAAAACCGCCTTGCAGCCCTCGCCCTGCCCGCCCTCCTGATGGTGTTGGCCCCCTTCGCCAACGCGCAAAAGGTCTACCCCACCGTCACCGGAACGGGCAACGCCTCGCGTTACACCCTCACCATGGGACTCATGACGCTGCAGTTCGGCCCGAAGAACAGCGGCCGCATTCATACCCTCCAGTACAACGGCGCGAACATCCTGCACATGGACACCGCCAGCGCCACCAACTACGGCTCCACCTTCTGGCCCAGCCCGCAGGCGGTGTGGAGCTGGCCGCCCCCGGCCGCCTTGGACGGCACCGCGTTCCCCGCGACCGTGAACGCCGATTCCACCGTGGAAATGTACGGCGCGTCGGAGACCAGCAAGACCAACACGCGCCTGCGCAAGAAATTCTGGGCCGACCTTTCCGACTCCTCCTTCAACCTCCGCTACACCATCGTGAACGTGGGCGCCGCCCGCCCGTGGTCGCCGTGGGAGGACACGCGCGTCGATACCGGCGGCGTCTACCTGTTCCCGAAGGGTGACGGCACCATCACCGGCGACCTCGCGAACAAAACCAAGGACACCAACAGCGTGATCTGGTACCAGCACATCGCCGCCAACGTGCCCACCGGCAGCTGCGCGGGCGGCGCTTGCAAGTTCTATGCGGACGGCAAGGAAGGCTGGTACGCCCACGTGCGCCCGAACCGCACCGTGTTCATCAAGAAGTTCTCCGACTCTCCGCTCGCGAAGAAAGCCCCGAGCCCCGAGAACGAGATCGAGCTCTACGCCACGTATGCCCCCATCACGGGCGCCGACTTCGTCGAGATGGAGGCGCAGGGTTCCTACGACACGATCAAGACCAACGACTCCGTCAGCTGGGACATGAAGTGGTACGTGCGCAAGCTGCCCGACAGCATCAGCGTGACGATCGGCAATGTCGCGCTGGTCAACTACATCCGGGGTGTGATCGGAGTCCCGACGGCGATCAACGGCCGTCAGGCCCAGGCTTCGCGCGCGGCGGTTCGCCTGGCGAACGTGGGCAACGATATCCGCCTCAACCTCGAGAAGGCCGCTTCGGTCTCCCTCGTCGTGATGGACGCGCGCGGCTCCGTGGTACAGCGCCTGCACTCCGGCAACCTGGAAGCCGGCTCGCATGCCTTCCGCCTCGCCCCTGCCGCCAAGGGCCTCTACTGGGTCGTGCTCCGCGACGCGCGCGGCAAGGACCTTGAGGTCCGCTCGCTGCCGCGCCTGTAACGCGACCTGACGGACGATAAAAAGGGGCGCTTCTTCGGAAGTGCCCCTTTTTATTGCGGCCGCGCCACCCCTATCCCCCCTGCCCCGTTTAACTTTCTTTCGTGCCGTTCACCTATCGCCTCATTTCCTTCTTCTCGCGGCTGCTGGTCAATCCCCGCAGCCGCGAGCCGCGGCGCGGCCTCTTCGCGCTGCTGTACTACGGCGGAGGCGCCGTGGTCGCCTTCTTCGTCACCTGCATGGTGCTGCTCTGCCTCGAGGCCTACGACCTGCCGTTCGCGCGGAACATCCTCTACTCCCGGCTGGGCGAGCCCCTGCTCGCGGCGGTGGAATCCGCCCTGTTCTGAGGTCGCGGGAGATGTTCCGATGAGGTTCCCCTCCCGTCGCCTCGTGCTGTTGGCGGTGCCCGTCCTGCTGCCGGGCCTGATCCTCGCCTACCTCAGCTTCCGGTCCGTGAAGGACGAGCGACTCCTGCTCGAGAAGTCGCAGGAGTCGAGCGATGCGGCCTTCGCCGACGCCTTCGAGGAAATCCTGCGCAAGACGCGACAGGCTTCCTTCGACAAGCTGCGCGCCGAGCTGTCGCAAGGCGGGGGCGCCGAAACCCCGATCAAGGCGTGGGACCTCGCCGCGCGCCTGCTCGAGAACCCCTTGATCCGCTCCGTCGTGATCTTCCGCGACGAGGAGCCCGTGTTTCCGCCGCTGGCGCGGGAGCCCGCTCCCGTGGAAAGCCTGCTGACGCCCGCCCCCTCGCCCAAGCGGCTCGCCCTTGAGAAAACCATTCGCGAGGAGTGGGCCGCGGGACGCGCGCCCGCGGCCTTGCATGCGCTGCACGCCCTCCTGCATGGGCCCGACAGCCTCGGTTCGGGCGGCGCGCGCGAGGCCGAGGAGCGCTTCGGCTTTCGCCTGCTGGAACTCAAGTGCCTCTTGCGCATCAACGCTCCGGGCGAAGCGGTGGCCGCGGCACGCTTGCTCGTTCAGGACCTGCTCACCTCCCCGGACCTGGAGTCGCACCATCGCGCCGGCTTCTACCTCTCGGAAATCTCGGAGCTGATGACCGCGCGCGAGAACCTTCCGCGCGACGCGCGCAGCGACTTCTTCGCGCTGCACCAGCGCCTGCCGGCCTTCCTCTCGAACGCCGACGCCGTGGCGCGCGAGTGGCCCGACGCGCCGGTGGAGATCCTGCGCGGCCAGCCTTTCACCACGGGCGATTCGCTGCGCGTACGCTACTACGGCGGGGCCCCTTACCTGCTCATCAGCTTCCCTTGGCTCCAAAGCGGCACGCAGGCGCTCGCGCGCCTCGACGAAGGCGTCTTCACGGCCGCCCTGCGCACGGAACTCGGCCGCGACCGCCGGGCCTGGCGCGACGTCGACTTCTCGGTATTCGATCCCCGGGGCGCATTGATCCTGGGCGAAGCGTCGCCGCGCGAGCGGGAACCCGCCGTCACGCGTTCGCTGGAGGATCAGTTCCCGGCCTGGAGGCTGGTGGTGTACAAGCGCCCCGCGGGCGAGATCATGGCGCGGGGGCGGAACCGCATCCTGCTACAGTACTCCCTCCTCGCCTTCTCCCTCATCTCTCTCCTCGCGGGCCTTGTCGCGTTGTTCAAGGGCCTCGGCGACGCGCAGCGGCTGGTGGGCATGAAGGCCAACTTCCTCTCGGCCGTCTCGCATGAACTTAAGACGCC
>DATAHJ010000368.1:0-2034 GCA_036263275.1 Fibrobacteria bacterium
CAGTGGCCCGAGGGTCCTCCACGCGCAACACCGCGTGGCCGAAGCCGAACAGCACTCCACCCGAGGCCAGGCGATTCTCGATATACTCGTCCAGCTTTGCCGTATCGGAAGCGTCGGGAATCTCCTCCGCCACTTCCTTCACGAACCGCAAACACTCTTGATTGGCCATGCCGTGCAGCGGGCCCGCGAGGCCCGCCATCGCGCCCGCCAGCGAACCGTACATGTCCTCATGACCCGACGCGATCGCCTTGCCCACGAAAGTCGACAGGTTGCCGCCGCCATGGTCCATGTGAAGGATCATGAACACGCGCATCAGGCGAGTCAGGTCGGGCGAGGCTCCGGGCGCGCCCAGCATGTGCACGAAGTTCTCCACCCAGCCCAGTTCCGGGCGCGGCGCGATGGGCGCGCCCCAGCCCGAACGGATGCGATAGATGGCCGCCACCAGCTCCGGCAGCTGCGCGATCACGCGCAGGCAATCCTTGCGGTAGTCGCCCGCGTTCTCGAACATCCCCATGGCCGCGATGCCGCCGATGAACCACTTCATCGGGTGGCCCTCGCGCGGGAAGCTCTCCAGCATCTTCAGCACGCCGGGATGCAGCTGGCCCTGGCCGAGCAGCTCGCCGTGAAAGACGGCCAGCTTGGCGGGATCGGGAATCTCCTTGCGGAGGAGGAGGTGGATGACCTCTTCGGGCTCGCGGTCGGCCAATTGGGCGATCGGGTAGCCGCCGTAGCTCAGGCCCTTGACGGGGTCGACATCGCTGATGGGGCAGGTGCCCACGGGGAAGCCTCGCAGACCCGTGTCGAGAAGGTCCCGAGTGATGGTGAACAGCGCTTCTTTACCGTCGGCGGCGCTCTCCGCGCCCGTCCCGTTCTTCGCGTCCTTGGCCATGTCATCTCCTTCGGACACCCACCCCGTCTCCGGGGGTGGGGCCGCGTGTTGCTCCTTACAACTTAACTCAAACGTCGCGGGCCTTGTTTCGTCGCTTATTTCGAAGGAATGGCGTCCGCGACCTTCTGGCCGAAGGCGAAGCAACCCACCTCGGTCGCGCCTTCCATCAGGCGGGCGAAGTCGTAGGTCACCGTCTTGGTGCCGATGGTCTTCTCTAGGGCGGTTTCGATGGCCGCGGCGGCCTCGACCCAGCCGAGGTGGTTCAGCATCATCACGCCCGAGAGCACCACGGAACCGGGATTCACGACGTCCTTGCCCGCGTACTTGGGGGCGGTGCCATGCGTGGCCTCGAAGATCGCATGGCCCGTGAGGCCGTTGATGTTGCCGCCCGGGGCGATGCCGATGCCGCCCACCTGCGCCGCGAGGGCGTCCGAGAGATAATCTCCATTCAAGTTCAGCGTGGCGATCACGTCGAAGTCCTCGGGGCGCGTGAGCACCTGCTGCAGCGCGATGTCGGCGATGGCGTCCTTGATCACGATGCCGGCGCCCGGCTTGCCTTCGGGGATCTTGCACCACGGGCCGCCGTCGATGGGCTCGGCGCCGAAGAACTCCTTCGCGACGCGGTAGCTCCAGTCGCGGAAGCCGCCCTCGGTGAACTTCATGATGTTGCCCTTGTGCACGATCGTCACGCTCTTGCGCTTGTGGCGGATCGCATAGTCGATGGCGCTGTACATCAGGCGCTCGGTGCCGAGCTGGCTCACCGCCTTGATGCCCACGCCCACGTCCACGCCCGCTTCGCGGTGCGGGACGCCCACGGCTTCCAGCACCTGCTGCCAGGCCTGCGCGGCCGAGGCGGTGCCGAAGCGGACCTTGGCGAACTGCTTGGGGAATTCCTTCTCGAGGAAGGCCAGGACCTTCGCGGCCTCCGGCGTGCCGCCCTTCCACTCGATGCCCGCGTAGATGTCTTCCGTGTTCTCGCGGAAGATCACCATGTCGACCTTCTCGGGATGCTTGACGGGCGAAGGCACGCCCGTGTACCAGCGCACCGGGCGCAGGCAGACGTAGAGGTCGAGGATCTGGCGCAGGGCCACGTTCAGCGAGGTGATGCCGCCGCCCACGGGCGTCGTCAGCGGGCCCTTGATGCC
>DATAHJ010000369.1:0-6783 GCA_036263275.1 Fibrobacteria bacterium
AGTCGGGCTCGGGCGTGGCCTTCACGCGCGACCCCGCCACGGGCGAGAAGGTGTTCTACGGCGAGTTCCTGATGAACGCGCAGGGCGAGGACGTGGTCGCCGGCGTGCGCACGCCGGATCCGGTGGCCAAGCTGGCCGAAAAGCAGCCCAAGTCCTACAAGGAACTGGAGCGCATCCGCGGCGTGCTCGAGAAGCACTTCACCGACATGCAGGACTTCGAGTTCACGATCCAGGACAAGGTCGTGTACATGCTCCAGACCCGCAGCGGCAAGCGCACGGGCGTGGCCGCGGTGCGCATCGCGGTGGAGATGGTGAAGGAGAAGCTGATCTCGTGGGAGACCGCCGTGACGCGCGTTCCCGCCGACCAGCTCGACCAGGTGCTGGCCCCGATCTTCGACCGCAACGCGGTGAAGAACGCGCCGGTGATCGCCACCGGCCTCCCGGCCGGCCCCGGCGCCGCCACCGGCAGGATCTACTTCAGCGCCGAGAAGGCGGTGGAAGCCGCCGAGAAGGGCGAGAAGGTGCTGCTCGTGCGCGTCGAGACCTCGCCCGAGGACTTGCGCGGCATGATCGCGGCCGAGGGCATCCTCACCGCGCGCGGCGGCGTGTCGTCGCACGCGGCGCTGGTCGCCCGCCAGATGGGCAAGGTGTGCGTGTGCGGCGCCGCTTCGCTGCACGTCGACTACGACAAGCGCACGCTGACCGTGGGCGGCAAGACCTACAACCAGGGCGACTTCCTCTCCATCGACGGCACGGCCGGCACGGTGTACGCCGGCGAGGTGAAGACCGCCCCGTCCGAGGTGGTGCAGGGCCTGCTGAACGGCGACGCCGAGGCCCGCAAGAGCCGCACGTTCGCGAACTTCCAGCAGCTGATGAAGTGGTGCGCGCAGTCGACCCGCATGGTCGTGCGCACCAACGCCGACACCCCCGAGCAGACGGCGAACGCCGTGGCGTTCGGCGCGGTGGGCATCGGCCTGACCCGCACGGAGCACATGTTCTTCGAGGGCGACCGCATCGACGCGATGCGCGAGATGATCCTCGCGAACTCGCTCGAGGCCCGCAAGGCCGCGCTGGCGAAGCTGCTGCCGTACCAGCGCGAGGACTTCCTCGGCATCTTCAAGGAGCTGAAGGGCCTCCCGGCCACCATCCGCTTCCTGGATCCGCCCCTGCACGAGTTCCTGCCCCACTCCAAGGAGCAGCAGCTCGACCTGGCGAAGAAGCTGGGCATCCCGGTGGAGAAGATCATCGCGCGCGTGCACGAGCTGCACGAGTTCAACCCGATGCTCGGCTTCCGCGGCTGCCGCCTCGGCATCAAGTTCCCCGAGATCACCGAGATGCAGGCGCGCGCCGTGTTCGAGGCCGCCGCGTTGGCCCAAAAGGCCGGCGTGAAGGCCAAGCCCGAGGTGATGATCCCGCTCGTCGGCTTCAAGAAGGAGCTCGACCTGCAGGTGGCCATCGTGCATGAGACGGCGAAGAAGGTTCAGGCGGAGCAGAAGGTCAAGCTGAGCTACCAGGTCGGCACGATGATCGAGGTCCCGCGCGGCGCGCTGACGGCCGACGAGATCGCGCAGACCGCCGAGTTCTTCAGCTTCGGCACCAACGACCTGACGCAGACGACCTTGGGCATGAGCCGCGACGATTCGGGCTCGTTCCTCGGCGCCTACCAGGAGGAGGAGATCGTGAAGGCCAATCCCTTCGCGAGCATCGACGTCACCGGCGTGGGCCAGCTCATGCAGATCGCCATCGAGAAGGGCCGCTCGACGCGTCCCGACATCAAGCTCGGCATCTGCGGCGAGCACGGCGGCGACCCGGCCTCGGTGAAGTTCTGCCACAAGGCCGGCCTGGCCTACGTGAGCTGCTCGCCGTACCGCGTGCCCATCGCCCGCCTCGCGGCGGCGCAGGCGGCGCTCGAGGACAAGCGTGCGGCGAAGGCGAAAGCCAAGCCTGCCAAGAAGAGCGCGAAGAAGCGGAAGTAAGGATCGGCCGGACTTGTCCGGCGGGTTCAAACGAAGGGGCCGGGGTCGCAAGACTCCGGCCCTTTTGCATCCCGGGGTGCCGTAAAGGGCCGAAGAAGGCCGCACCTCCCGGTCGGCTTCGATCTCCTTAAGTGACAAGATGTTACGAGTTACATTCTGTAATCGCCATTTGACCCTGTTTTGGCCGCCTGAAAAAATCCCCGCCCTACATTGATAGCAGTCTCGGACCGCTTTCCTTCCACTCTCGTGGATGACGAAAACGATTCGCATCAACACAAACGGGGAGAGAGAACATGAAAAAGATCCTTGCTTCGATCGCCATGGCGTGCTTCGCCGTCGGCGCCGCGAACGCCGCCATCACCGGCGTGACGTGGAGCTACAACAACACCACGCGCACGCACGTCTTCACGCGCGGCGTGCCCATCACGCCGGACACCGCCACGACGACGGGCACCATGCGCAACAACGTCAACGACTGCGCGGCGATCCCGGCGCTGCCCGCGGGCCTGACGCTGACCCAACTGACCACGACCACCTGCGTCCTGGCCGGCACGCCCACCGTCACCTCGCCCACGACCACCTACCACGTGCACTTCCGCGCCTCGAGCGGCGCCGACTCGGTCACGCACCTCACCATCACGGTGGGGCCCGTCACCAACCTGATGTATCCGAAGATCGTCACGGGCACCGTCGGCAAGCTGATGGTGAACGTCGCTCCGGCCCTGGGAATGAGCTCGGGCACGATCACCTATAGCGCGGATTCCTTGCTCCCGGCCGGTATCACGCTGTCCTCGTCGACGGGCGTCATCGCGGGCACCCCCTCGGCACCCTTCCCGGGCCGCACCTACGTCATCAAGGCCTCCAACGGAACCGACAGCACCACCGCCATGGTGCGCATCGAGGCCAAGGCCGCCGTGAACTACTCCGTGTGGAGCGGCCATCGCATGATCACCGTCAACCCCGCCGGCCTGAACCTGGGCGCCCCGGTGACGAACTTCCCGGTGCTGGTCCGCCTCGGCGGCGGCAACGCCGACATCTTCGCCGCGTCGGCCACGGGCGCCGACGTGCGCTTCACCGCCATGGACTCCGTCACCGCGCTGCCCTTCCAGATCGAGCGCTGGGACGCCTCCGCCAAGCGCGCGGAGATCTGGGTGACCTTGCCCTCGGTCTCGAACTCGGTCGCGACGACCTTCCTGCTTCACTACGGGGTGTCGGGCCAGACCACCGCCTCGAGCGGACCGGAGACCTTCTCGACGCAAAACGGCTATCAGGCCGTGTGGCACATGACAGGCGCGCCCGCCTCCCAGGAGCCTGACGCGACGGCCAACGCCATCAACGCCGATCCCAGCGGCAGCCTGACCACCAACACGAACAGCGCCGTGGGATTGGGCCGCGTCTTCGACGGCGGTTCCTACCTCACCGCCACCGGCAGCGCCGGCGGCCCCCTGAACTTCAACCAGAACGCAGGCTGGACCATCAGCGCCTGGGTGACCATGGACGCGGCCACCTACCAGCGCACCGTCGTGAGCAAGTCGAACTTCCAGTACGCCCTGCAGACCAGCTACCAAGGCTCCACCGGGCCGCGCTGGGAGACCGTGGAATACATGGTCGGCCCCGGCCGCAGCGGCTGGCCGCACGCCTTCTCGCCCTCGGACTCCATGCGCGGCGGCGAATGGTTCCACGTGGTGGGCGTCAGCAGCGGCGGCGCGCTATACTCGTACGTGAACGGCAACCTCGCGGGTTCGGCGCCTCCGGGCAACGAATGGGACAACAGCACCACCGCCCGCAACACCGGAACCCCCGTCTCCATCGGCGGCATGTTCGAGAACGAGTCGGCGGGCCTCACCCGCGGCTGGGTGGGTGACATCGACGAGGTGCAGATGTCGAGCGTGCCGCGCGACTCCAACTGGGTGCGCCTGAGCTACGCCACGCAAAAGCCGGGATCGGCCGCGGTCACGGTCGCCGGAACCGTGGGCATCCTGCCCGGAACTCCCGGCGTCAAGGCCGCCTTCTCGGCCCGGACCGTCGACGGCAGCTTCCGTTTCGCGATCCCGGCGGGATCGAACGGCGGTCGCCTCGCGGTGCTCGACCTGAACGGCCGCCCGGTCTGGTCCGCGTCCGTGAACGCCGACGTGCGCGAGGTCTCGTGGAACGGCCGCTCCGCCGCGGGTTCCGCGCTGGCGCGCGGCATGTACTTCGCCCGCTTCACCGCGGCCGACGGCCGTGCCTGGGAGACGCGCATCGCGAACACGCGCTGAGCCTCAAAGCCGCGCGCCTCGCGAACGAAAAAAAGGGAAGGCCGAAAGGCCTTCCCTTTTTTTCATGCGAACAATTTAAAGAGTTACGCGACGATCCCGAACTCGCGAAGGGCCGGGGCGAAATTCGCGCCCTCGTGGCCCGGGCGGCTGAGCTTGATCAGCGCGAAGCGCTGCAGCACGTCGAGCGAAGCCCACGTCGCGGAAGGAACCGCGGCGCCGAGGGCGGCCGCCTTCTCGGTGACCTGGGCCGGAGCCTCGGCCGAATCCCACGATGCCTCGGGGGGCGTCATGAGGGAAGGCATCGCGCCGCAATTGATGCGGACCAGCAGCGAGGTGAAGTCGCGGAAGCCGCGGATCTCCTCGCGCGTGCCACAGGGCATGTCGGCCAGGTAGGCGCGCTCCGCCGAGTCCATCTTCGACCACTCGTTCAGCTTGAGCTTGATGCCGGCGAGGTCGAGCTTGTACCGCACGCACATGGGCACGCAGCGCAGGGTGGCGACGAAGTCGGATTCGAAGTCGAAATAACGGGCGGTCATCGGGTTCGGAAGGGTAGCAATCACCCCTGATTTTTCAGCCGATAACAGGAGGTGGAGGCGGTTGTTTTTTATGTCACCTTGTCACCCTTGAAATTTTGATGCTTGCGGCGAAGGGCAGCCGGGGAACGAACGCGAAAATCCCGTTCGCCCCGGCGAACCCCCCTGCCGCGCCTCGCTTTTATTTCCCGTCCACCGCGTGATCCACCTTCTCGCCGGCGTTCTCCATGGGCCCGTCCTTGCGGAAGACGTTGTCGATTTTTTCTCCGGTCTTCTCGGCCCCGCCGCGCTTGCCGCAGGCGGCGAAGGAGAAGGCCAGGGCGCAGGCGCACAGCGCCGAGAGGATTTTGATGCGTGAGTTCATGAGGGTCTCCTGGGTTGGTTGCGGCCGAATGATGGCCTCCAAACCAAATACCAAGGCGACCGGGAAAACGAGGCCGCCGTTACAGTTTGAAAACTCGCGACGATCAGAAAGCCTGCGCGAGGTCGATCACCCACTGGTCGGGCCAGGAGCCGTTGCCGGGGCGGCCCCATGCGAGGTCGAGCCGCATGCTGAAGATTCCGAGCAGCGGGTAACGGATTCCCCCTCCATAAGCCACCGCCTTGCCGTAACCGGACTCCAGGAAGTCGCGCGAGAAGGAAAAATTCTCGGAGCGCAGGTTCCACACCTTGCCGTAATCCACGAAGGGGACGACGTCGAGGGGGCGGAAAAATCCCGCGAACCCGCGGGAGGGCACGCTCGCGAAGGCGAAGGGGCTGAGCCGCGCCTCGGCGGAGACGAGGAAGTACGCGGGCTCGAGCGCGTCCTGGTCGAGCGGGCAGGAGCCTTCGTCGGGAGGCGGCACGTCGGCGCACACCTGGCGGAAGCCGTAGCTGCGCACGCTGCGCGGGCCGCCCAGGAAGAAGCGGTCCGCGTTCTGCCCGCCCGCCCCGAAGAAGCGTCCGCCGTCGAGGCGGAAGGCGAACTTCGCCTGCGGCAGCCAGGAGGGATAAGTGTAGGTGGCCGAACGCGCCTCCACCCAGTTGTGGCGCTTCTGCACCACGTTGAGGTCGCCGTCCTGCAGGATGGGACCGCCATTGCCCACGGTGAGGGCGAAGCGCACGCCGCGCGTGGGATTCAGCGGCTGGTCGAGGAAGGACGCGAAGCCGGTGGTGGTGACGTTGAGGAGGCCGCCCTTCTCGCGGCTGAGATCGCCCACGGAGTCGGCGACGATGCGGTTCTTGTACTCCAGCTCGGCGCCGGCCACTCCGCGCAGCCACGCCGTGAAGTTGCGGGAGACGTTGGCGGTATTGGCGACGCGAAGGTCTCCATGGAAGGGCGACTCGTCGGGCAGCTTGTCCTGGAACCACTCCACCGTGAAGTCGTTGTCGAAGCGCAGGAGATACCCGAAGAGGAGCGGCGAGCCGAAGCCCACCGTGCCGTATTGCTTGTCCTGCGCGAGGCCGCTTCCGATGCGGGCTTCCTTGAGCGTTCCCGCGACGTTGGAGTGCGACACGTCGCCCGCGACGCCGAAGCCGTATTGCGTCTCGTAGAAGACGGAGGCGTGCAGGCGCCCGGGAACCTTCTCCTCCACGTCGAGGGTCAGGACGCTTCCCTTGCCTCCCGGAAGAAGGGTGTCCTCGATGCGCACGGTGTTGTACAAGCCGGTGGACTGCAGCTTCTCGATGACCTTGTCGTTGTCGTCGACGCGGATGGTGTCGCCGCGATGATAGGGCACGAGGGAACGCAGCAGGTCCTCGCGCGTGAGCCCGCCGAGCGAATCGTCCGCCGCGGCGCGACGGACGTTGACGAGGAGCGTGTCGAACACCACGGGCGCGCCGCGCTTGACTTCGTATGTCACGTCCACCCGCGCGAGCGAATCGCGGGCCACCGTCTCGTTGTCGGCCTCGGCCCGCACGAAGCCGGCGTTTCCATAGGCGCGCACCAGCGCGCGCTTGTCGGCGACCACGCGCTCGCGGCGGTAAGGCCTGTCCGCGCGCGCCTCGAAGTCCATGCCCTCGGGCGCGACGGCGGAG
>DATAHJ010000370.1:0-2553 GCA_036263275.1 Fibrobacteria bacterium
CGAAGGACCGCGTTCCCTATTCCGCAATCGTCGACCGACCTCCGCTCAAGCTGCCGGGCGGGGCGCGAGTCGCGGTGTGGACCATCGTCAACGTCGAGGAATGGTCGATCGAGCGCGCCATGCCGCGCACGGTCCTGCCGCCGCCCTATGGGCAGCCGCTGCTTCCCGACCTGCCCAACTGGGCGTGGCACGAGTACGGCATGCGGGTCGGCTTCTGGCGCTTCCTCGAGGTGCTCAACTCGTTCAAGCTGAAGGCGACGCTCGCCATCAACGGCTCGGTGATCCACAGCTACCGGCGCGTGGCCGAAGCGGGACTGAAGGCGGGCTGGGAGTTCATGGGGCACGGATACATCCAGCGGCCGATGCACCACGTCGAGGACCAGAGGAAGGCGATCGTCGACACGGTCAAGGCGATCCGCGATTTCACCGGCAAGCCGCCGCGCGGCTGGGAGAGCCCGGGCCTCACCGAGACCTTCGACACCATCGACTGGCTGGCGGAGGCGGGGATCGAGTACGTCGCCGACTGGGTGCTCGACGACCAGCCGGTGGACATCAAGACCAAGCACGGCACCGTGGTGTCGGTGCCCTATACGGTCGAGATGAACGACATCGCGATGATGGCGCTGCAGAACCATCCGTCGGAGGAATGGCTGCGCCGCGGCATCGACCAGTTCGACCGCCTGTACGCCGAAGGCGAGAAGACCGCGCGCGTCATGGCGATCAGCGTGCACCCCTACATTACCGGCGCGCCGCACCGCATCGCCTACCTCGAAAAGCTGTACGCCTACATCACCAAGCGCCCTGGCGCCGTCCTGTGGACCGGAGAGCAGATCCTTGACTGGTACAAGCAAGCACGATGAGCTGTGGGCGCGGGCGGAGGCGCTTCTCCCGACGCTGAGGGAGCGGGCGCCGCGCTCGGAGGAGCTGCGCCGCATTCCCGAGGAGACGCTGCGCGACTTCCATGCCGCGGAGCTGTTTCGCATCCACCAGCCCAGGCGCATGGGCGGCGCCGAGCTGGATTTCGTGGCCGTGGTGACCTTCGGCGCGCTGCTCGCGCGCGCGTGCGCCTCGACCGCCTGGAACTGGGTCAACTTCACCGCCCACCACATGATGCTCGGGATGTTCCCGCGCGAGGCGCAGGACGAGATCTGGAACGTCTCGCGCGACGCGCTGATCGCCTCGTCGTTCGTTTTCCCGGCCGCGAAGGCGAAGAAAGTGAAGGGCGGCTACCTGCTTTCCGGGCGCTGGCCGTTCTCGAGCGGCGTCGACCCGAGCGAATGGAACATGCTCGCCGGGCTCGCCTATCTCGACGAGAACGCGCCGCCGGAGCAGCGCGTGTTCCTGCTGCACAAGTCGCAGTACAAGGTGATCGACAACTGGTTCGCGGGCGGCCTGCGCGGCACCGGCAGCAAGGACGTGGAGGCGAACGAGCAGTTCGTGCCCGAGCATCGCACCCTCGCGGTGGCCGACACGAAGGGCGGACCGACGCCCGGCAGCGACGCCAACCCGGGACCGCTTTTCCAGCTCCCCGTGTTCGCGCTGTTTCCCTACATGCTTTCCGGCGTGGCGCTCGGCATCGCCGAGGGAATGGTCGAGGACTTCCATGCGAAGGCGGGGGCGAAGGGAAAGATGACCGGGGCCCGGATTGCGGAGATCCAGAGCACTCAGATCCGCCTCGCCGAGGCGACGGCCTACGCGCGCGCCTCCCGGTTGGTCCAGGTGACGAACTGCCGGGAAGCCCAGGAGTTGATCGCTTCCGGGGAAATTCCGAGCCTGCCCGCGAAGGCACGCTATCGGCTGGAGGGCGCGTACGCGGTGGAGTGGGCCGTAAAGGCCGTCGACCTGATGTTCGGCCTGAACGGCGCGAGTGGCCTCTACGAGTCCGGCTCCGCCCCGCGCTCGTTCCGCGACGCGCATGCCGTAAAGCAGCATTTTTCCTTCAATACCGATATCGCGGGCACCACCTACGGCCGGGTCGCGCTCGGACTATCCTCGGACAATCCCACGCTGTAGGAACTGCAACGGTGGTGCCGCAGACTAATGCGTATGCGGCTCCTCGCGGAACGCGAAGTCGAATCCCTCCTGACCCGGGAGGCGCGCTCGCGCCTCAATTTGGGGCAGCAGGTGGTCCTCTATCTCGATCCGTTCGTGTTCTTCAAGGACGTGGGCGCCGGCCGCGAGCGGGCGCTTTCCTACAACCGCAGGATGCGCTGGCTCCTGCTGCCTTACCTGCGTCGCTGGCTGATGATCGCGGCGTCGCTGTTCCTCGCCATCGCGCCGGCCGAAGCGCTTGCCGCGCAGGCGACGATTGTGCCCGCCGCGGCGATCGCCGTCGGCTTCTGCGTGTCCGTTGCGGTGCTCGCCGTGATCGGCGCCGCCTACCTGATGCTGGGAATGACCCGACGATGAAAAAAGCCGCCGTACTGCTGATCGCCACGCTGCTCGCAGCCTGCGCCACCACGGAAAAAGCCCGCGAGAGCTGGGCAGGAGCAAGCTACGACGACTTCGTGCGCACCTGGGGTCCGCCGAACGCAAGCACCAAGCTCGCCGATG
>DATAHJ010000371.1:0-5318 GCA_036263275.1 Fibrobacteria bacterium
GGCATATGGGCGTAAAAAATAGTTGTCGGTTGTCGGTTGTCGGTTGTCCGAAAACACAGAAAACGGGATGGTTTTCCCGCATCTCTCGGACAATTGACAACGACGAAGGACTGTTTACGAGGTTTCGTGACAACCGACAACGGCGAAGCCTCGCCGACGAAAGACTCAGCCCCCCATGACCTTCCGAAATGCCGCGATGACGTCCCCGACATCCTTGTCGCTCAGCGCGGGCGAGAGCGGCAGCGACAGCGTGCGGTCGCCGATGTCCGCCGCGACGGGGCAATCCGCGCGCTTCCAGCCCAAAGCCTTGCGGTAGTAGGGATGGTCGACGAGCGCGCGGTAATGCACGCCCGCGCCGATATTCTCGGCGGTGAGCGCCGAGAGGACGAAGTCGCGCTTTTGTGCGACCGTGCGTCCGCGCACGGGAGCATCCTTGCGGATGAGGGGCGTGTAGAGATGATAAGCGTGACGCTCGCCCTTGCCGGGCTCTGCGGGGAGCGTGACGGCAAGATCCGCGAAAGCTTCCTGATAGCGCGCCCAGATCGCGCGACGCCGCTTCCAGTGCGCTTCCACCTTGCGCAGCTGCGGCAGGCCGATGGCCGCCTGCAGGTCGGTCATGTTGTACTTGTAGCCGAGGTCGACCACGTCGTAGTGCACGTAGCCGCTGTCGGAGTAGCGCTTCCACGCATCCTTGCTCATGCCGTGCAGCGCGAGGCGCTTGACGCGATCGGAGACAGCCTCCGATTTCGCGATCACGAGGCCGCCCTCGCCGGTGGTGACGTTCTTGGTGGCATAGAAGCTGAAGCACGCCGCGTCGCCCCAAGTGCCCGCCTTGCTGCCGTTCCGTTCGGTCTCGATGGCGTGCGCGCAATCTTCGATCACCTTCAGGCGGGCGGCGCGGGCGACTCGAAGAATCGCTTCCATGTCGCAGGCGCGCCCCGCGAAGTGGACGGGAAGAATGGCCTTGGTCTTCTTCGTGATCTTCCGCTCGATGGCCCGCGGGTCGATGTTCAGGGTGCCCGTGTCGACGTCGGCAAGCACGGGCGTCGCGCCCGCGTGCAGGATCGCGTTGGCCGTGGCGCAAAAGGTCAGGGGCGTGGTGATGACCTCGTCGCCCGGCCCGATGCCGAGCGAAAGGATGGAGAGATGCAGCGCCGCCGTGCAGGAATTCACCGCCGCCGCCCGTCCGGAGTCCACACCCTTATAGGCCGCGAAGGCCTGCTCGAAAGCCGCCACCTTGGGCCCGGTGCCGATCCAGCGCTTCCGCAGGGAATCGGTCACCCCCGCGATCTCCTCGCGACCGACCGGCGGCGCGCCGAAGACGAGAAAGTCCTTGCGCGGGCGGACTGGCTTTCCGCCGTCGATTGCAAGCCGGGAGGTCTTCGGGGGCATGGGGCGTAAGTTACGAATTACGAGTTACGAATAAAAGAATCCGAATGGAGAAGGGGTGCGGTAATGTGCCTTTTCCGTAGAGGCCTCAATCTCAGGCATCCCCTTCATTCGTAACTCGTCACTCGTAATTCGTAGCTTTCCTTCCGTGGAAATCGAAATCTGGTCCGACATCGTCTGCCCCTGGTGCTATATCGGAAAGCGTCGCTTCGAGGCGGCGCTGGAGCGTTTCGAGCGGCGCGACGCCGTCGAATTCACTTGGCGCAGCTACCTGCTCGATCCTTCCGCGCCGCGAACGCCTTCGGAGACCACGCGTGCCATGCTGGCTCGCAAGTACGGCGTTTCGCTCGAGCAGGCCGACGCCATGCAGGCGCGCGTCAAGTCTGTGGCCGCGGGCGAAGGGTTGAACTACAAGATCGACCTCACCCGTCACGAAAGCTCGGTGGACGCGCACCGCCTGCTGCACCTCGCCAAGGCGAGCGGCCTGCAGGACGCGCTCAAGGAGCGCTTCTTCTCGGCGCACTTCATCGAGGGACTTTCCATCAGCGACGCGGCGACCTTGTCGCGGATCGCCGTGGAAGTCGGCCTCAAGGCGGACGAAGTTTCCAGTGTGCTTGCGGGAAACGCCTACGCGGACGATGTGAAGGCCGACATCGAGCGGGCCGGTCGCCTCGGGATTCGCGGCGTTCCCTTCTTCCTCATCGCCGGGCGGTATGGCGTGTCCGGAGCGCAATCCTCCGACACGATGCTGGAGGCCATGCGCACGGCGTGGGCCGAGACCGAAGGCCAGGGAACGGGCGACTAGCGCCCCTTCACGAACTTTTCCTGCAGCTCCGAGAGCGCCGCAGCCAGCCTCGCGCGCTGCAGCGCGAATGCCGCCGCGAGGAAGATCGCGCCGCCCACGATAACCGCTGCGAGGGTCTCCGCAATCGCGGGCAGGCGCATCCAAGCGGCCAAGGCCGTCATGGCTCCCGCCGCTAGCGCCGCCGGGAGCAGCGGCCAGCCGCACGCGCGCAGGAGCGCGCCGGGCCGCACGCCCAGCCATGCGCGCGGCAGGATGAAATCGAGCGGAAGCGTGAGCACCGTCACGGCGAGCATTCCCCACGCCGCGCCTGTTACTCCGGAGCGCGCACCACCGAAGTAGGCGCCGGCCGCCACGGCGATCGCGCGCGCGGCCAACACGGCGACATTCAGCCAGAAGTTCGTCCCGAAGCGACCCAGCGCGAGGCCCAGGATTCCCAGCGCGTTCCCGGCGGCCAAAAGAATTCCCAGCGCGGCGAACACGCGCAGTGCGGGAACCGAGGGCTCCCATCCGGGCCCGAGCAGGGCGCGCAGCAGGGGATCGGCGGCGCCGAAGAGCAGCGAGAACACCGCGGCGGAGGCGAACGACAGGAGCGACATCGCGCGCAGGTAGGTGGCGGCCATGCGTTCCTTTTCGCCCTGCATGCGCGACAGCAGCGGCATGAGGGTGCGCGCGATGAAGGGCCCGAGCAAGGTCATGGGCCGCAGCGCGATCTGCGAAGCCATGGCGTAATATCCCGCCGGGCCCGCGCCCAGGAGCCCGGCCACCAGCAGGCGGTCGAGGTTGCCCGCCGCGTGGTTCAAAAGGCGCTCGCCCATCTGCCAGATTCCAAGGGTGGAGAGAGGGCGAAGGCTCGCGCGGGCGAGATGGAAGGCCGGGCGCAGGTCCGACAGGGCGCCGAGCAAGGCGCAGCGCGCCACGGCCAAGGTGGCCTGTCCCACGACCAGCGCTTCCGGTCCCGGCCGCCACAGCAGCCAGCCCACGGCCGCCGCCAAGGCCAACGCCGCGGCCACCATCTCGCCCAGGGCGAGACGACGAAAGCGCAGCCCGTGTTGCAAGCGCGCCTGGAACACGGAGGCGGTGCCGAAGAAGGGCAGCGACAGCGCCGAGATCGCCAGCAGCGAAGGCAGGCCTTCGAGCCGCATCGCGCGGCCCAGCGGAAAGGAAGCGGCCGCGAGGATCACCCCCAAAAAGATTCCTGCCAGAGCGGAAGCCCACCAGGCTCCGGCCCACGTCTTTTGCGAGAGGCCGTCCTTGTGCACCAGCGCGTTCATCATGCCCAGGTCGGCGATGCCGGTGGCGAATCCCGTGGCGGTGAGCGCCACCGCCGCCAGGCCGAAGTCGGCGGGCGTGAGCCAGCGCGCGAGCACGATGACCTGGGTCAGCTGCGAGACCAACGTGACGACCGCGGCGGCGGCGTTCCAGCGCATCGCCGTGGCCGCGTCGCGGCCTAACGATCCGGCCGGCGCGCTCACGCGACCTCCGGCGTTTTCAGCCCAAGGAACTCCGGCACGCCGCGAAAGAAATTTTCCCAGCGCCACCGTTCGCGCGCCGCGCGGCAGGTTTCGGCGAACGCCTCGCGATCCGCCAACAGGCGGTCGAGCGCCGCGCCGACGGCGCTTGGCGAGAAGGCATCGGCCGCCACGCCCACCGGAAACTCTTCCAGCAGTTGCCGATGGGCGGGGTTGTCGCTGAACAGCACGGGTACGCCGGCGCGCACGTAATCGAAGATCTTGTTCGACAGCGTCAACGCAAAGCTCTCGCAGGTCGGTTGCACGAGGTGGATGCCCGCGTGCGCGCCGGCCATCTTTCCCGGGAGTTCCTCGAAGGGCACCACGCCATGGAAGATCACACGCTCCGCGAGGCCTGCCTCGCGGGCGGACTCCTTAAGCGGGCCCGCTTCGCTTCCGCCGCCGTAGATATCGAGCACGATGCCGGGCCGATCGCGCAAGGCCGCGATCAACTCCGGGAGGCCGCTGGCCTTGCGAAGCCCGCCCTGGTACACAAGGCTTAACGGACGATCCTTCGGAACGGGAACGATCGCCTCCATTTCTCCCGCGGGCATGTTCGGCAATAAGTGGAAGCGCACGCCCGGATGGCTTGCTTTCAGGCGATCCAGGATGGCCGGGCTTACGGTGACGCAGCGGCGGATCAAGGCAAGGCCTGTGTTCTCCCAGAACGTCCAGAGGGCCCACCGTGTCGTCCGCGAGCGCACCATCGGCGTCTCGAGGAACAGTTCATGCGAATCGTACGCCACGCGGCGCCCGCGCAGGCGGCCCCAGAACGCGAGCCACAAGAGCGGCGGCGCGTCCATGGCGATCCACACCTTCGCCTTCGTGCGCAGCAGGATGGGCAAAAGGCGCAGCATGAAGAGGAAAAAGACCGGGAAGAAGCGGCGCTGGTGCGACTCGCGCGTGAGCACCCGCACGTCGAAGCCGTCCCAAGCCGCGCCCAGGGGGTGGAGCGGTTCGTCACAGCAGATCACCGGACGATAGCCCGCGTCCCGAAGTGATTTCGCCCATTTCCAGCACCGATGATCCGTGGACAGATCGGTGAGGATCGCGATGAGGACTTCGGGAGAACCGCCGGGGGAATTCGTCATGGACGGGGAGCAAAATGCAAAAAAGGATATTATTGGGCACCGATGCCCGATACCGCTCCCAACTTGAACCTGCGCCGACGCCTGCTTCCGGGCCTTTTGGCGCTGTTTGCCGCGGTTCCCCTGCGGGGAGTCCTGTTCCCTTTTCGCAGGAAAGCGAGCCCCGGGACCGACCAGAAACCCCCTCTGTGGGTCTTTTCGTCCTACATGGTCGGCGACTTGTTCATGGCGCTCCCGGCCCTGAAAATGTTGGCCGCGCGCATTCCCGTTCGCGTCCTCTGCCGCCCGGATTGCGCGGAGCTGCTTCGGCGCGAAGGGCTCGACGCGGTGCCCTTCGACAACGCCTTCTTCGTCCGCAGGACGCCCGCGGCGTTTCTTCGGACGTTGCGCTCGGCTTGGTCGCTGCGGCGCCTTCCCGCATCCAAGGCGCTCGACCTGGACGCCGATCCCCGCACGGCCCTCTGGATGCGCGTCGCAGGCAGCCCGCATGTCGTCTCTTTCCGTCGCCCTTTCGGCGTCCTGTTCGAT